>NZ_JBXXZH010000278.1:0-11313 GCF_059640475.1 Calothrix sp. CBUCES-K 9914 | reverse complement strand
TATTCTCAAATCTTGATAACAGTGAAATTGCTAAAACTCTTGTATTACAAGCATCAAATAGACTACTTTGGGTTTGAGAATGATTATTGTCATGTTCAAGATAAATTACTTGAATAAAGAGTGACATGAATCAATAAAGTCATTTATTCTATACGCTAATAAGTCAATGTTGCATCTACATTGACTATTTGCCCTTGAATAAGTACAATCATATATGGCAAAGTCATCCGATATTGGTTCTAAGCGTTTAATTAGTCTTGCACCAGAAGAATGGGTAAATTGGATTACAGAAACTTCAGACCTTAAAGTCAAAGAAGTAATTAACACTGGATTTGAATGGATAAGTCGTGAAAGTGACGTTCTCATTCGTGTCGAAACTCCAAAACATAAGGAATTTCTCGTCCTTAACGAATTGCAACTGCGCTATAAATTGAAGATGCCAAAACGAGTGCGCGCGTATACTGCACTCGCTGAAGAAAAGTATGATTTGCCAGTTTACCCTGTGCTTATAAATATACTCAAAACCAGTGATGATAAAATACCCACTGCTTTCAAGTCTAGATTTATGGGTTTAACCGCGCGTCAGGACTATAAGGTAATAAACCTTTGGGAAATAGACGCACAAGTTGCCTTTAACGCTGTGCCCAGTTTATTACCATTCGTGCCAGTTCTTCAAAACGGCGCCAATGAAGCGACAATTATACAAGCACTACGAGTAATGCGTACCTCGGAGCAGTTAGAGCAGTTTGACATGCTTTTAGGTTTTTTTGCTAGCTTTATGTTAGATAGCGCATTAGTTCAAAATATTATGAGGTTGGATATGGCAATCTTACAAGAATCTCCTTGGTATCAACAAATCTTTAGTGAAGGTGAGCAATTCGGCGAAAAACGTGGTGAGCAACGTGGTGAGCAACGCGGTATCCTATCTGCCATTGAATTAGGGCTAGAGTTAAAATTCGGCGCCGAAGCTTTAGAATTAATGGAATCTATTTCTCAAGTACAAGATTTAGAAAAGCTTAAAGTGATTAAAGACGCAATTAAGAGTGTAAACACCTTAGATGAATTACGACAATTAATTTAATAACTTTGGTGCGTGAAAAACAAAATATATCTTCACGCACCATTTATAAAAACTCAGTTTTAGCGGTTGTTATATCGTCGCTTAAATTTAGAAAATCTCGAAGATATGTTTCGATTCTATTAGAAATTTATATTTTTGAGCCAGAGGTACTGATTCCATTTTTTCTACAAAATAATTGTAATTCCTCCTTTGCACTCAAAAAAAGGAATTATTTCGCTTAATGGTATATTTTTTACGCTCATAATAAAACTATAGTTTAATATATAGCAATCCTAAATCATTCGTGAGTGAATTAGATTCCCGACTTCTTTAAAAAGTCGGGAATCTGAACTGACAAAAATCTGAGATTTACATAAAATAGACGAAAACACCAATTGAATATGAACAATCCTAACCAACCCACAAACTACGACGCAGTACTCGGAGGTCAGGCGCCACCTCCTGTTGATGGTATCGTATTAGGAGGAATCGAAGGCGCCCAAATGCGCTTATCAAGTTCTGATATCAAAGTTCGTATATCCGCGCTTTCCGAAGCATTGAATTATGATGACGCTGGTTTAGACTTAGTAATTCAAGCATTGCATTCGGAGTCAAAGCAACTTCAACGCACGGCTTATTGGCTATTAAGGAAAAGAGACGAAGAAAAAGTCAAGCAAGCGTTACAAAACTATAAACCTTGGAATCTTGAAGAACGTTTACGACGTTACCCAGGATATAGAGGAGATTATGTATCGATATTTGCTAATCGACAAGTTGTAGATTTTGCTCCCGAAGTTGGTATTATAGACCCAGTGAATACAGCTTATGCATTGCGATGTGAATACGGTGAAGAAGAAAGTACAGCAGACAAACTAGCAGTACTTCTGCAACATCCCTCTTCTGCTGAACTTCAAACATTGGTTATCGGCGCCTGGAGTACAGACATCTCTGGTGATAGTTCGAGTGCTATTATTAAAGCATTAGTTGATGCCAAAGATAAACTTACAAATCTCAAAGCGCTATTTATTGGAGATATCCACAGCCAAGAATCAGAGATATCTTGGATTATACAAAGCGATATTAGCCCAATTTTACAAGCATATCCTAATTTAGAGATATTACAAGTTCGCGGAGGTACTGGTTTAGAATTTAGTCCAGTGCAACACGATAACTTAGAAGCGCTAATCGTTGAAACAGGTGGCTTAAATCCTGATACAATTGCTCAAATAAGCGCTTGCAATTTACCAAGATTAACGCATCTAGAATTATGGTTAGGTTCGGCAGATTATGGTGGACATTCCTCAATTGATGATTTACGTCCGATACTAATTGAAGCAGTGTTTCCAAACTTAGTATATCTAGGTTTGCGAAATAGTACATACTCCAATGATATCGCTGAAACTATAATCAATTCACCTTTGATAGACTCGATTAAAATTTTAGACTTATCAATGGGAACGCTGACAGATATAGGTGCCGATGTTTTAATGAAAAGTCCAGAAGTCAGACAGCTTGATATTTTGAATATTAGCGAAAATTATCTCTCTGATGATAAGGTGGCTTTATTATCTTTACAGGAATCACGAGGTAATTTCAATGTTCATGTGATGACGAATGAGCAAAAGAAAGATGAAGATTATGGTTATGATGAAGAAGATGAAGAAGCTTATCGTTATTGTTCGGTAGCTGAGTAGTTGATCAACAATTTACATACTAGTAAAAACTATGTCACAGCAACCTAGAGATTTTGACGCAGTACTAAGCAACACCTCACCTCCAAAAGAAGGCGCCGTTTTAGGAGGACTCGCAGGTGTTAAAAGTCGTCTCAATAGTCCTGTAGCTGAAGTGCGTATAACAGCGCTTAGTACTGCATTAAATTACGGAGATGCTGGTATAGATTTAGTGATAAAAAGCTTACAAGATGTAGAATTAGTTCAACGTTACGCCATGCAAATATTACTGCATCAAGGAGGCGCCAAAGGCAAACAAGCTTTGTTAGACTATGACCCAAAGCTGTTTTTTACAACTTTACAGCATTGGGATATTCAAAACTATAATCCTCAACACAGTATTACACACACTGCATATAACATTAATCTCAATCGTATTCAAGCCAATAAACCTGAAAAATTTGACTTAACTCAGTTACAAAGCTTCCTTCAAAGTAATCAAACAACACAAGTAGAAGCTATAGTATGTAAAATGTGGGATGATTACTGGCAGCATGACACGCAGTATAAAGATTTTCAAAGTGTATTGTACGGCGCCTGTGATAAATTAGCAAATTTAAAAGCTTTATTTATTGGGGATGGTGACGCACAAGAAGCTAATTATATGAAATCTCGACTTTTATTAGGCGATAGTACACAAATATTAACAGTATATCCGAACCTAGAAGTATTACAATTTCGCGGTGGTTGGGGTGTGAAATTTGAAAGAGTGCGACACGAAAACCTTAAAACTCTAATCATTCAAACAGGTTATACATTAGTACAACCACAAACCCTGAAAGATATCGCCAACCTTGACCTACCAGTACTCGAATACTTAGAAATATGGCTTGCTGAGAGTTTCCACTACGGACAAGATATAAGTACCGACCAATTGGCGCCTATCTTATCAGGGGAATTATTCCCTAGTTTAAAGTATTTAGGACTCAAAAGCAGCGATTACTCAGATAACATTGCCAAAGCTTTAGTCAACTCACCCCTACTTCAACGTCTCGCAGTACTTGACCTTTCCCAAGGAACTTTAACTGATATTGGCGCCGAAACTTTATTAAAATGCCGAGCAATAAACCAACTTCACACTCTCAACGTATCCATGAACAAACTATCCGCACAAATGGTACAAAAACTTTCTCAACTAAACTGTCGAGTCATTACACAACCCCAAGACAACGGAGAACGTCAACAATTTATATCGTAGTTCAGGCGCCTGCCTTTGAAATTAATAATTCCTGATATTAAGCGTTAATCTTCCATATCCTCTCCAAGGTTTCAATTTGTTTTTCCCTTTCAATAAGACCTTGTTCAATCTCAGCCTCTTGCTTGTGACGCTGCTTTTGATAATTTTGATACCAAATTTCTAACAGAATAAAGCTAATAATTACGTTAGTCATAATTATTAATGCGAGAAAGCTTGAATTTTTGTCAAGTGGTCTTGCTGAAGATGGATAAAACCGAGTTGTACGTGGATGGTTTGCAACTGAAATAGATTGCATACTTTCAGGCTTTTGTTGATTCAGATTTTTCTGTGTATCATTCCCCCGAATATTTTCTCTTTCAACTTTCAACAATTCTAGTTCTGTAATTTGTTGACTTTTGATGTTATGAGCAGAAGCAATAGCTGGTGGTATAAGTAATCCAAAAGTTGCTACACAAACACTTAAAAAATGAATCGGTTTTAGTCTCATAGCTCCATGAGCCTACCTCTTGGATAGGCAAAATAAAATTTTTGTTCCTGACTTATTCGAGTTCTTCTGGGTTAAACAATATTATTACTAATGTTACTAGCCGCACTATATCTAGTCGCTTATAGTCACAATTATTAATTTTTTTTTTAAGAAATTGCAAGGTATAAATTGATATTTATAACATTTATTTTTAATGTATATATATGTATATAACAGGCGTTTAGAAAGTTTAGAGACTATCTACATCTAAAGATATATAAAGCTTGTGTATAGGCAAGAGAAAAGACATATTTGACATCAAAACTAAACTGCTGATTTTTGTATAAATACTTGAGCAACTCTTTCAAGTTCTAAGTCTGAGAAATAATCAACAGTCCAATTGCTGACTCGTTGCAGCATGTGGAATGGATAGGTATTAGCTATTCCGACTACTTGCATTCCTGCCTTTTTCGCAGCTTGGATACCAGCAGGTGTGTCTTCAATTGCTAAACACTCGTTCGGCTTTATACTTAAATCTGGATATTCTTGGTTAAGACGTTCTACTGCCAGCAAATATCCAGTCGGGTCAGGTTTGCTTTTGGTGGTATCATCTCCCGCAACAATCACTGAAAAATATTCTTTTAATTCACCCCGTTCGAGTACTACCTCAACTTCCTTACGAACGGCGCCTGTAACTAACGCTAATTTTAAACCTTTAGAGCGTAGCTGGAAAATTATGTCATCTATCCCAGGAAATAATGGCAATTTTTCCAGCTTATCAAGTTCCTTTAAGTATAAAACTGCTTTCTTTTGTATTATTTTGTTTAAGGACTCTTCAGTGAGGATTCGACCGCGACTATTTAACAACTCTCGTAAGCAAACACGGTCACTACGTCCTAAACAAACTTGTTCAAACTCACCTTTTCTCAAATTAGTGACGTTTTCGCCGATGAGTATTTCTTCGACGAGTCGCTTATGAATTGGCTCGTCGTTTATTATTACGCCATTAAAATCAAATAGAACCGCTTTTAAACTCACTGTTTTTATAGTGCTGAGTGCCGAGTGCTGAGTGCAATACTACAACAATCAGGCGCCTTTTGTCATTTGTGACGTGTAGAGACGTTACATGTAACGTCTCTACATCATCATATATAACTATGCAGGTGATGGGAAAACGTGTAATTCTGTACTATCATTTATAGAAGATGTATATCTCCGCGCGTTAGTAGTAGCAGTTTCTCCTCTTGATATCGGTTTTACACCACCTGTTAATTGATGTATTAACCAAACATCTTGCGTTTGCACTGCGTCAAAACCCGCTGCACCCATCCAAGCATCAACGCTACCCGCACTAAAATCTTGAATATACGGCTCTTCAAAGACGTTATGCAAAAATTCTAACTGGCGGATTGTCTTTTGGCTGCCGTCTAAAACTAATACTTGTCCTCCCACTGTAAGTAAGCTCCAGCATTCGCGTAAAATTCCTACTGATACCGCTGGTGGTGTTTCATGAAACAGAAATGTTGCTGTAACTAAATCAAACGATGCATCTGGAAATCCTGTTTTCTCAGCATCACCGTGGCGCCAGTTTATATTAACTCCTGCTTGAGCCGCTTTGTGTTGTGACCTTACCAACATGTATGGTGATAAGTCCAAACCAATAACCTCAGCTTCAGGAAACGCGCGTTTCAACATTATAGTTGTCGTCCCTGTACCACAACCTAAGTCAAGTATTCGTCGTGGATGTACCCTAACTGCGTCTATTAAACTTTGACGAACCCATGTTTCATTCGGAGGTACTACATACTGTGTTATCGGGTCGTAGGTAACTGCGGCGCCAGAGGTGAGGTATCCACCCTTTATCCCGTGAAAGTTTTGGCTAGTATAGTATGCAGGTGTAATCACATCTGGGCGCCGAATGTAGCTGCATTCTTTCTCCCAGTCAACACTATCGTTATAATCACGTAACGCTTTTTCGTCAATCAAAAGCCTGAATACAGGTGATAAAAACTTTTCCCAGATTGTATCTTGACCTGTTGCCATAGGGTATTTAGGTTTCCTGCACTGCTGTGTAGACAATTACTTCTTTTACAAATTGTAACGGATGTTCCTAAATTCTGCTTTGTGTTGCTTCTTGACGTTCTTGTATTACGTGTATTACATTGAGAATATAACACCTTAAAAGGTGTGGCTATATGAACAAAGCCTGCCTCCGCAGGCTAAATATATATAAATATCTAAAATTGAAATCTAAAATTGAAAATCTATGGCTTACGAAGAATTAGAACTTTCTACACCTACACCTGTTTTGTCTTGGGCTGGTCATCCTTTAGGGAAGGATGAATCTAAGATGGCGCAAAATGTGGCTTCGCTACCATTTGTTTTTAAGCATGTGGCGTTGATGCCTGATGTTCATTTGGGTAAAGGCGCCTTGGTTGGCTCAGTAGTTGCCACGAAGGAAGCTGTAATTCCTGCTGCTATTGGTGTTGATATTGGTTGCGGTATGGCTGCTATTAAGATGCCATTTAAGGGTGATAAGCTTGAAGGTAAACTCAAGAAAATTCGTCTTGATATTGAAGCAGCTATTCCTACAGGTTTCAACGAAAACCCAGAAGTTGAAAAAGCTGTAACTAATTGGCAAAACTGGCGCCAGTTTAATGATTTGCATCCAGGTGTACAAGACTTGGAAACTAAAGCGATGCGTCAGTTAGGTTCGCTTGGTGGTGGTAATCATTTTATCGAGGTTTGTATCGATACAGACAACCAAGTTTGGCTAATGTTGCACTCTGGTTCACGTAATATTGGTAATAAGCTAGCTAGCTGTCATATTAGTACCGCTAAAGATTTAGCAAAATTGGCTCTTATTAATTTGCCTGACCCTGACTTAGCTTACTTTATTGCTGGAACACCAGAGTTTGAAGCTTATTGGCGAGATTTACAGTGGGCGCAGGAATATGCCAAGATGAACCGTGATGTCATGATGGGACGTTTTAAACGAATTATCGAGAAGCATTTAGCAGGTGGTAAAGTGACAAAACCTTTACTCGAAGTTAATTGTCACCATAACTATGCTGAAAAAGAAGTGCATTTTGGTGAAGAAGTTATTGTCACTCGTAAAGGTGCCGTGCGCGCGCAACAAGATGATTACGGTATTATCCCTGGTTCAATGGGAGCTAAATCTTACATTGTTAAGGGTAAAGGTTGCGCTGATAGCTTTTGCAGTTGTTCCCACGGTGCCGGTCGTTTACTATCTCGAAACAAAGCCAAAAACGTTTATACACTCGATGATTTAATTAAACAAACTGAGGGTGTAGAATGTCGTAAAGACGAAGACGTTTTAGATGAAATTCCCGGCGCCTATAAGCCGATAGAGCAGGTAATGAATCAACAAGCAGACCTTGTAGAAGTAGTTGCCACTTTGAAGCAAGTTGTATGTGTAAAAGGATAACTTTAATAAATTGGGTTTGTTTGTAATTAATAGAATTGATCCCCCCAACCCCCCGCGTGGAAGGGGGGCTTTAAATTGTTATATTTCATCACTTTATAACAGAGTTTATAAATAGTTTTATTCCCCCCTTATTAAGGGGGGGTTAGGGGGGGGGATTCTATTTGTACCGATATAACAAAAAATATGAGAGAATCATATGGGTCAAAACTAACAACTGTCTAGTTCCGACTTGCAATAAGTAAAAATGCTCAATAAATGCTCAGAACAACTTAAAAATGTCTGAAAATCGGCTATCTACAAATATTGTAGGTTTGGATGAAGTTTTAGAGGGTGGCTTCATTGGTAATCGCGCTTATCTATTGCGTGGTGGACCAGGTACAGGTAAGACGACGTTAGGATTACATTTTCTTACCGCAGGCGCCCGTCAGGGAGAACGAACTCTGTTAATTACACTAGCAGAACCTGCCGAACAGATATTTCAAAATGCTCAACGGTTAGGTTTTGATACTGATGGCATAACCTTTCTCGACCTTAGCCCAACTTCAAACTTTTTTGCCGAGGTGCAAACCTATGATATATTCTCTCCAGCAGAAGTAGAGCGAGAACCGACGACGCAACGAATTGTTGAGCAGGTACAGACTCTCAAACCTCAACGTGTTTTTCTTGACTCAATGACGCAATTACGCTATCTCGTTAGTGATGCGTTTTTGTTTCGCAAGCAAGCACTGTCTTTTCTACGTTTTTTAATAGAGCAAGGCGCCACGGTATTATTCACTTCCGAAAGCAGCGAAGAGGCGCCGGATGAAGATTTACAATTTATTAGCGATGGAGTAATCAATCTCAGCTTCTCTAACCAAGAACGAACGCTGTGTGTTAGTAAGTTTCGCGGTTCTAACTTTCAGAGCGGTTCGCACTCGATGCGCTTGACTGAAACCGGGATGCAAGTCTTTAAGCGTTTGGTTCCCAATAAGTACCGACAGGAATTTTTCAAGGAAACAATTCCTTCAGGGGTAGTAGAAATCGATGAATTGCTACATGGTGGATTAGAACGTGGGACTATTTCTATTATTACAGGCCCTAGTGGTGTAGGTAAAACAACGCTAGGACTTCAGTTTATGAAAGAAGCAGCAGGTAGAGGTGAACGTTCGGTTGTTTATACATTTGAAGAGTGGAGAGAAACACTATTACATCGATGTGAAGCAATTAATATTCCTGTTCGCATCATGATGGAGCGCGGTACACTTTCAATTTCCCAGGTTGAGCCGTTACATTATACCCCTGATGAGCTAGCAAATATGATTCGCCATCAAGTTGAGACACAGCAAGCAAAAATTGTGATGATTGATAGTATCTCTGGCTATCGTTTGTCAGTACGGGGTGATGATTTAGTTAGCCACATCCATGCGCTATGTAAGTATTTACAAAATATGGGTGTTGCAGTATTGTTAATTAACGAAGTTGAAAGTATTACAGGTGAATTTAAAGCTACTGAAAATGGTATTAGTTATTTAGCTGATAATATTATATTTTTACGCTATATCGAATTTAGAGGAGAAATACGACGCGCGATAGGGGTGCTTAAAAAACGCTTAACTAGCTTTGAGAAAACTTTGCGCGAATTTGAGATTAGCCGCTACGGGATAAAAGTTGGTAGGCCACTCACAAATTTACGTGGTATCCTCAAAGGTATACCCGATGTTTTAGACTCGTCCGATTTTAAATAATTCTTGTTTATACAGATAGCTGCTGAAAAATCCTCATATGAGTCGCATTCTACTTTTATTAGAACATACAGAGAATCGGCGCCTACTATCTGAATGGTTACAGCGTTATCACGAGGTAATAATTGGAGATGCAGTTGTACTAACAAGACACGCAGTTCCTTTACTTGATAACAAATTTGACCTCTGTATAATGGATGGTGTTGCATTAAACCATCTATGGGAATGGGTACGGGCAAGAAAACAAGCAGAATCCCCAATATTTCTCCCCTTTCTCCTCACTACAATTTGCTCTGATGTCAAATTGCTTACCCGTGACTTATGGCAAAGCATTGACGAATTAATTACTAAACCAGTTGAAAAGCTAGAATTACAAGCGCGCGTAGAAATGCTGTTGCGCTCGCGTCAACTATCCCTAGAGCTGAATGCTACTAATATACAATTACGGCAGGAAATAGCCGAACGCGAACAAGCTGTATCATTGCTGCGTCAAAGTGAACTTCGCTTTCAACGTATTGTTCAATCAAACATTGTTGGTATTGTCATTGCAGATTTTGATGGCAATATTTACGAAGCAAACGATACCTTTTTGCAAATAGTTGGTTACACACGACAAGACTTAGATGCTGGTAGAATTAGATGGATTGAAATGACACCAAGCGAGTATTTGCCACTCGATGAACGCGCGATAGAGCAAATAAAAGCAACGGGTGATCATACCGTATATGAAAAAGAATATATTCGTAAAGATGGCAGTCGTGTTCCGGTATTAGTTGGTCCAATACAAATAGAACCTGAACAGCCAAACGTCCTTGCTTTTATACTTGATATCACAGAACGTAAAATTGCCGAAATCGAAACTCAAAAAGCTTTAGAACAAGAAAAAGAACTCAACCAACTCAAATCTCGCTTTGTCTCAATGGTCAGCCATGAGTTTCGTAATCCCCTTAATATTATTCAAGGTTACACTGCTTTACTTGAAAAACAAGGCGCCGGATGGTCACAAGAAAAACAAGCACAAGTGTTACAGAAAATCAAAAAATCGGTTAAGAATCTAGTTGGTTTATTAGATGATGTCTTAGTAATTAGTAAAGGACAAATTACCAATCAAGCGTTTAAGCCAACTACAATAAACCTAAAGCAATTTTGTCAGAATATAGTTGCCGAAATGCAATTAGTTGCTAACTCCACACACAAAATTTTATTACTAATTCCAGAACAAGAAATTCAAGTTAATTTAGATGAAAAATTGTTGCGGCAAATTATAACTAACTTGCTATCAAACGCCATAAAATACTCACCGCAAGGTGAAGATATTTTATTTGAGCTTGCTTACCATGATAAAGCAATAACATTTAAAATTGAAGACAAAGGTATTGGCATTTCTACAGAAGACCAGCAAAAATTATTTGAATCGTTCTACAGAGCTAAAAATGTTGGCAATATTCCCGGTACAGGATTGGGATTAGCAATTGTTAAGCAAGCAGTAGAATTACATCAAGGTCAAATAAACGTAACTAGTAATCTTGGTACAGGTACAACATTTACAATTACAATTCCTGTTGATATCAATACTGAAATTGATCCCCCCTAGCCCCGAATGTTGCTTACTTAACGAATTAATGGTGTGAAAGCACTGTATTTGGCGTTACATTGCTTGATAGTAATAGCTTGAAAGCACCCTACCCAA
>NZ_JBXXZH010000277.1:0-11322 GCF_059640475.1 Calothrix sp. CBUCES-K 9914 | reverse complement strand
CGCTGAAGAAGTTGGCGCCAATTTAGACCACCGTGTGTATAGACAGCTACCATTTAATCACTGTGAAATTATGTATCCTGGTTTAACTGGAAGTATTAAGTCAACAGGTTTATGCTTGTCTGACCGGGTGCCAATCTCACAGCAATTAGTACAAGAAGATACAAGCGAGGAATTGACTTTTCTCGCAGGAGTTGTTTCCACTTGTGTCAAATTTATTAATATTGATGCTTCACTTCATCATGCGCTTAAAAGTGTAGACCGATTTGGGGTAAGGTCGTTAAGCAGTGAAGACGAGCGTTCTAAATATGTGACAGTTTTAATTGAAAGATTTCGTCGGGTTCAAAGTACCGTTGATAACCCTGACCCTGCTGTGACACTACGTGCAAGACTAGATTTAGATGAAGCAATTCACTCGCTAGTATATTTACCACCATGTGACCGCTACTCATGGTGGGGTAAATTGCAACAAGAAACCCGTCGTACCCTTGATAGCGTTGTTGAACGCGCGCGCAACGCTGGAATAAGAGTGCAAATTCGTCCACTGTGGGGTACTTATGCTGATGTATACACCTGTTCAAAAGACGACTTGCAACTTGATATCGGTGGAGTACCAGGAGAAGTATCTGCTTGCTTACGTGTTTACACTAAAATTAATGATGAAGTACTACCTGGACGGGTATTATTTCGTTCGTCTGTTTAATTAAGTTTGATAAAGTTTGATTTAACTACTATATTTTTTTACGCTGAATATCTCCTTTAATTTCTTCTAAATCTGTGTAACAGTCGGCAACATTAATTAAGCTATCACTAGTCATTGATGCCAAGCTAACTACTTCGACTTGTACACCTTGATAAGCAATTGAATTCACTGCATAAGCAAGGTCGCCATCACCGCTAAGTAGTACTATTGCATCACATGACTTTGCGAGGGTCATCATATCTACAGCAATTTCAACGTCAAGGTTGGCTTTTTTAGAACCATCTGGAAATTGAATCAGTTCTTTTGTAACTACACGATAACCATTACGACTCATCCACAGCAAGAAACCTTGCTGCTTCTCATTAGTGCTATCGCAAGCACTATAAAAATAAGCTCGGATTAAATGACGGTCTTTGGCTAAACGATGTAGCAGTTTAGCGTAATCAATTTCGAGGTTGAGCTGCATTGCAGCATAAAATAAATTTGCACCATCAATGAAAATAGCAACGCGTCCGGTTTCTTGTTGAAAACGTTCTCGCCTATCACGGGTAGGGTGTGATTTTTTTACCTCTAGACTTGGTGGTTCGTTTGACTGCTCAGATTCTAATTTCAACCGTAATTGATGATTATTCATCTGAGGTCTTGGAAGTAGCTGCATTCGGTATACGGCTCCTCAGTACGTGACAAATATTAAACTAAACCAAACTAAACGTGCATTGAACCAATTATTAGTAAATGAGTATCAATAAATAAAATCAAAATACAGCTAGTGGTTGGCGCCCAAAAAAGATTAGTTTTAAGTACAAACACTCAAAACAAACTTTAGAGTCAGTTGCACTCACAACTAGCTTACGGATTTTTGATGTTTATTTAATAGATATTTTATTTAGCCACTTACTTAAAATTGATTCCTAATAATTAAGGAACTGTCGAGTATATTTTTGATAACTCAAACGGCAGATGAATAATGGTAAAAATCTGCTTTCAAAGAAAAATATAAAGTCTCTTCAAAAACAGTAAGGTTAGGCATATTCTAGCTCGACCCAAGCGTTGATGCTAGCCTGTCAATCCCATCTTAGTTAACATTCATCCTTCAAAAATGATTATAGATATGTCAAACAAATATGTTCAGATAGGCAGAACCCCTCCAGAAATGGAGTTTTTTTGAGTCAAGTTAACTTTTATCCTGTGTACGCCGTGTATGCCCACACAGACTTAGATTTTATTTTTTCTTTATTTTTTACAGTTTTTCGCCGACTAAAACCACATTCTACAAATTAATTTACAAAATTTTACATTTCGTAATAAATTGTGGCTTTTATTATTTGATTCGGCGCCAGAAGTATACGTTATCGCCCTTATCCACGTTAAAAAACATATTTAATATTTTTTTAACAATTAGATATTGCTGAGTATAAAGCGTCTAATCAAACACTTTACACTCAGCACTCAGCACTCAGCACTCAGCACTCAGCACTCAGCACTCAGCACTCAGCACTTTAACTAACTGTCGCAGGTTCCAATGCTAAATCTTGGAACATAGGAGTACTTAAGTATCGTTCACCGAAGGAAGGTTGAATTACGACAATTAACTTGCCAGCATTTTCGGGACGTTTGGCAATCTGTATTGCTGCACACAAGTTTGCTCCAGAAGAGACTCCTGATAATAAACCTTCTTCGCGCGCGAGTCTTCGTCCATAAGCCATTGAGTCTTCATCGCTGACACTAATAACTTCATCTATTAACTCAATGCGGAGAACATCGGGGATAAAACCGGCACCTATACCTTGGATTTTATGTGGACCTGGGTTCCCACCAGAAAGCACAGGACTGTTAACAGGTTCGACAGCAATAGCGCGAAAACTGGGTTTACGCTGTTTGATTATTTCTGCGACACCAGTAATTGTGCCCCCAGTTCCGACACCTGCCACAATAAAATCGGCTTTTCCATCTGTATCCGACCAAATTTCTTCAGCAGTGGTTTTACGATGTACTTCTGGGTTTGCAGGATTACGAAACTGTTGCAACATATACGCATCGGAAGTTTTTGCGACTATTTCTTCCGCGCGTCCAATAGCTCCTCGCATCCCTTCGCTTCCGGGTGTTAATTCCAAAGAAGCACCATAAGCACGCAGCATTGAGCGACGCTCTAAGCTCATTGTCTCAGGCATCGTCAAAATTAACTTATAGCCGCGCGCTGCCGCTACCATTGCTAAAGCAATTCCTGTATTTCCTGATGTTGGTTCAACCAAGATGGTTTTACCTGGTTGGATAAATCCCTGTTCCTCAGCAGCTTTTATCATACTGGCGCCGATACGGTCTTTTACCGAAGCTGCGGGGTTCATTCCTTCAAGTTTAAGGACAATTGTGGCAACACATCCTTCAGAATAAGGGATCTTATTAAGTTGAACCAAGGGGGTACGTCCAATTAGTTCGGTTACGTCACGAGCAATCCGCATTTATATAACTCCTAAAATACTTAATTTACTACACCAGAAAAAAAGATTGAAATCACCTTATGTAAGGTTGGGTATAAATTATCTACTCGAATCTTCTCTGACTGTATTTTTGTAGAAATCAAAGAGTTTTCTTAATCTTAAGCATGACTCAACTGGTGCCTATATGTATATGACCACAGTCTGATTACTAGTTAGTACTCTTAGGCTATATGAATGACATTACAAGAAAAACCCAGTAACGAGCGCCATTTTCGGCAAAAAGGTTTAACTCACAAAAGCGGTCGTAAATGCCAGTACCCTAGCTCATAAAGTCTAGTCCCTTGTCCTGAAAATACTAGTACCCCTACCCTAATAAATTATTATATCGCTTATTTTGCAGAACTTTGCGGGCTGTCGGCACCGATTCAATAAATCTAATAAACTCAATCCGACTCGTGTTTTGAGTGGTGTTTTGGGGCAACTGATATAAACATTATAGGATTTACGCAGAGATTCCCCTCTACCCCCTCAAGCAATTGGGGGGGACTTCTTAATAAAAGACGGGTTGCTCCCTCACGACTCTCAAATTAGACGCTGCCAAGAGTCAGGAGAATTAAGATGAAAGCTAAATTACTAAAAGTTTTTACAGTTTGTTTAATTACATTAACAATACTTTCTCCTGAAATAGCAGTATTTGGTATTGTTTGGCAACAGCATTTACACTTAGAAAAAACAAATTTAATTGTTTCTGATTTAAGTGTTTCTGAAAAATTATATAAACCTCTAAATAAATCTTTAAATGCATCTCAACAAGATATACTTTTTGAAAAGTCATTTTTAAATCATGAATCAAATAATAGTGTTTTGTTTATAGTTAACAAATATCAAATAATTGTGGCTTTAGAATTATTACTAATATGTATTCCTGTTGGTATAGGTTTAAGCGTTTTGGCTTATGAAAAATATCTTATATACCGTGCGGAGGTTTATAGACAACAGGTAGAAATATTAGAAAGAATTTGGCTGCATAAGTAATTTAATTATAGGTAAAGTTATGAATACAACTCCTCTACAAATATCTTCGGAAGAATCACCAGAAAAGCTTAATCAATACTTTGAGTTAATTGATAAGCTGCTTAACTGTCCAAACGGTAAAGAACCCGAAGTCTTGGAAGATAACTTAGAATTACTTGACGCGGGACTTATTAAAACTATGTTAAAAGTTGCTGCAATATTTGTTCATGAAGATAATTCCGAAGGCGCCGAGTTTTTAATTCATGTTGCCCGTGAGTTATCAAAGCAACTAGGTTTATATCCAGAACTTCCAGTCAAGGAGTAATAATGCTATTGTCTGCGAAACAAGCTGGCGATATTGCGTTAGAATTTATCATAGAGGAATGGAATATATCAGAGTTAGAATCTGAATGGTTTGTAGTTTTTAGCGCGCGGTTATTAGGTCAGTATTGGTATGTAGCAGAAATTGGAGTTGAAGGGTTACCTGATAGGTGGTTTATTCAAGTCTATGATACTGGTGAGTGCGACCCAAACTATACTTTTTCTTCTTCCATTAGTGGCTCTGATAGTTATACCGACCTCAAAGAAATTCCTCCTTTAATTGCTGAAATTTTAGTATCAGAACGTAACTCTCGTTAATTATATAATAAAAAGGGAAATCTGATTTCCCTTTTTTTGTTACTTATAACAAAAGAATATTTTTAAATTTACTCAAATCATCTTGAGATAGATATTATAGTTCAACTTGAACTAATTAAATATTTATTAATCTAACTTTTGTGTCAGATTTCAATAACATAATCATGTTATATTATATTGGGTAATGTAATAAGCGCTACGGAAATCGGTACAAAAGACAATGAATACTGAAGACCTTCTCGCAAAAGAATTCACGAGAATCTTAAAACAATACTATCCAACAGTTGGCGAACTATTAGACGGCTGTTATATAAAAGTTATCGTCTCTTATTGGGGGCGCCCTCCAAAACGCATTCGGTATGTAGGGATTTATTGTACAGACGATATAATGCCCTACTTACAAGCGAAAAAAGAGGTTTTAAGAGAGATAGCGGATAACATGGGATTGATGCAAGTTGTGTTTTTAAATGCAACACGACTATTACGAGACCCAAAATCAAGCCTAAAAAATGCAGACCCACGTTTGTGGTTAGAATTGCATTTAATAGCAGCATAGCAAAACTCAAGCCGTCAAGACTTGCGTGACAAACTATCGCAAATACTCTCACTTATCAAACCGGAATTTTTTGTCATTACGATAATCACTACTTAAGATACTAGTCGCGCAATAAACTAAAATAAATTAACAGGTGGTATTGGTCAAACATGTAGGGTGCGTGACACTATAACAATTCTTAAACGAAGCAATCATCTGATGGTGTCACGCACCTTACGTAGAATTATAGAGCTTGGTTTCTTATCTTTTCGCTCATAACTTACAACTTCTAATTATCGGCGCCCATTAATGGTTTGAATTTATGAACAAAAACTCACAGTCTCCCGATGATATGCCGCCAAAAACGGTTACGCAGCTTGATAAAATGATGCATGTAGAACTTGAGCGTTCGATTGCAAGGTGTGTGTATGAAGACTGCGACCGAATTACCCAGGCATTATTATCAAACTGTCAGTGGTATGTGACATACGAACCTTCGACATTAAGATTAATTATTGATTGCCCTGATGTTGTTAGCTACTGGCACATAGTTAGCAACATTCCTCAAATTGGTAGTCGTCTTGAAGGTTTTTCTAAAAACGCAAAAATTCGAGTTTACCCTCCCACTGGTAAGGGGATGCCTTTTGAAATCAGCATTTCGGAAATTACTGCATATCGCGATTGGATTTAATATTATTTTGTAGCAATTGCGATACATACAACATTACGTAGAGGCGCCGCATAATCGTGCGTCTCTACAGTTTCGTGTGACTATTGTTACGATTTTTTTGTTTAATTAAGTATTTATTCTCCTCCGGAGACACTCCGTGAACGCAAAAAAAGCGCTGTTTTATAAAACGAATTGATATAATTAGTGTAATTTTGATACATAGGAATATCAGAGAAAAGAAAATGATTCCCCCCTTTAGGCATAGGTTGTTAAGGGGGTTGGGAGAATCATTTCATTTTGAAATTTTTGAATAAGTAGGGCATGACGATGCCAGTTAACAAGCTGGATACGACAACAGTTATCCCTAATGGTATTTGAAGTTGTGCTAGTGAGAGAAATAATAATAGTCCAATCACTGTACCAATTACTACCTGTTTGATAAAGTTAACCGGGTCACGTAGTAGTTTACCTTTGAGAAATAGCCGAGTTGCGAACCATGCTATCTCTAACATATTTCCTCCTTTTATACTATTGCTTTATAAGTGTGTGAGTATGTTCAAAACGGAAAGTCCTATCAGTATTGTTGGGATAACACCTGCTGGACCAAAGAATCCGCCTAATATTGCTGAGAGTTCGTAGCCTAAATCTTCCCTAGCTAGTAATAAACCACCTATGGCACCTCCTATCATTGAAACTAGGATGGCTACAATTAGCCAAACTACTCCTGTAACAAAGTTGATGTCACCTGCTGCTAAACTGGTGATGAGTTTGTTGATTAATGGGTCGTTGATTATTTCTTCCATTGTTTTCGTTGAGAGTTTTTACTTTGCTCGTTGTAAGTAAGGTGCGTGACGCTACTAGATCATTGGCTCCGTTTAGGATTTTTATAGCGTCACGCACCCTACGTTGAAATATCTGATAATGCTTGTGTGATTATTTCTGCTTGTTCTGTTTGTTCGTGTTGGGTAAAGATTGAGAATGCTTGGTGGTAGTGTTCGCGCGCTTGCATCAAGTTCTCAGCGTTTCCGAGTTCTGGGTGTTCTAAGTTATCAGGGATGTTTAATAAGACGTTGGCTTTGTTGGCAATGGTGTTTGCGTATTCAAGTGGTGTATCGTAAGCGTTGCGAACTTTTAATGCTTCGTCATATGCTTTGAGCGCGCGCAAATTATTTTCTACTGGATGCGAACTAGGTAAGTATTGCAACGCATTACCTAAGTTGTTCTGTAGCATTGCATATTCTTTAGGATGCTCTATCAAGTTGATGTGCTTAAGTGCGGTTTCAAATGATTGAACTGCTAAACCATGCTGTAAATACTCTTTTTCTGATGATAAAGGCATTGAAAGGTACGCAATTGCAATATTATTGTGTAGAATTGCGTATTCTTGTGGAAATTCCTCCCAAGTAAAAAATCGTAATGCTTCTGTATACGCTTTGATGCTGTCGGTGATACGGGCCAAATTATAATTTGCTAACGACTGCAATACTAAACCTAAGTTCATTTGAACTTCTGCGACTTCTTGCGGTATGTTTTCCGCTAACATTACTAACAAAGCTTCTTCATAAGACTCTTTGGCTTGTAAAAGTATATCTGTTCCCGCTGATGGTATCGCTTGTAAGGCACCTGCCATTCCTACTTTTGCCCTGGCTTTCCATAAAGGATAATCGTTATTACATAATTCATATGCCTGATAGTACAGTGATACAGCCGAACGCAAATCTTTTGGTGTTTTGGGCGCCTTTTGACAACCTTGTGCTAACTCGATTAACATTATTATCTTTTCTTCAGTTGTTGCATCGGATGCTACTGCTTCCATTGCCGCTTTGACTGTGGAATCTGTAATACTAGAGGACATGGCTGCTGTGAGTGAGGAGTATGTGAGGATTTAAAAAACTAATAAGAAGGTTAAATGGCAGCTATCCGCGCTCATAACCTAGTTTCTCACCTAAATCAATATATATACTTGGTTAACTATTAATAGTTAACAGATAACTGTTTGTTCATGAATTAAGTTGACTTACTTCCTTGAATACAACTCGCACGTTATAAATCTTAGAACAAATCTTGGGGCTATGTTAGATTGCTTTTACTCAATCCACCTTCAATATAAAACAATTAATTTATAAATTTATAGAGGCTTTTTACAAATATTTTCACGGTCATCAGTGTCACTGATGCTACCATAAACACAGTAATATTATTTAGTTTTAAAAATAAGCTTGTAAGAGGATGTTTTAAAAGTTATATTTAATCCCCCCTAGCCCCCCTTAATAAGGGGCAAAAAGAGGCATTTAAGCCCCCCTTATTAAGGGCAGGGCTGTTTCATTCTCTAGAGATAAAAGCTAGAAGCATGATTTTTCGGTTAATCAACCACTAAAATCTTGTTTGTTAACGGCGGATTTATAGGCGCCTGGTATTATTCTTTTTAGAATGAATCAGCCCTGCCTTATTAAGGGGGATTGGGGGGATTTTCTAAGTCTATAGTTTAATTTTATACTTTTCAAACATCCTCTAAATGCAAGCTTTAACAAAAATTTATATATTTTATACTTATTAAATAAATTATATAAATATTTTTAGTATATTGGGTGACAATAAAAATACTTGAAAATAGAAAAGTTGATGCAGTTTAATTATTAATTGGCTGATTTAACTTTTTCAGGTTCCTATTTATTTAAATTTGTTATAAAATCATTTTAGAGGGCGTATTTTACGGGCTGCTGTAAACTAAAAAAGTTATTTTTGAACACTTAACAAAATTTTGTCTTTTTTGCATAAGGGTAAGCTAAAAAAGTATTGAATATAATACAATACAATTATCATTAGAAACCGGGTTTCTAAAATCGGAAAGTAAATAACAAAATGACTAACGTATTATGGCTGCAAGGTGGCGCCTGCTCCGGAAATACCATGTCTTTTCTAAACGCGAGCGACCCTACAGCTTGTGATTTAATAGCTGACTTTGGTATTAATTTACTTTGGCATCCATCGCTTGGTCTGGAGTTAGGTGAGAATCTTCAAACTTTGTTGTGGAATTGTGTGTTGGGAAACACTCCTTTAGACATCTTGGTGTTTGAAGGTTCGGTTGTGAATGCACCAAATGGCACTGGTGAGTGGAATCGATTCGCTGACCGTCCAATGAAAGATTGGTTAGCTGATTTATCTAAAGTTGCTAACTATGTTGTGGCTGTTGGTGACTGTGCTACTTGGGGAGGAATTCCCGCAATGGCGCCTAACCCCAGCGAATCAAAAGGTTTACAATTCCTAAAACGCTCTGAAGGCGGATTTTTGGGTCAAGATTTTAAGGCTAAATCGGGATTACCTGTAATTAATATTCCCGGTTGTCCTGCCCACCCAGATTGGATTACCCAAATTTTAGTGGCAATTGCCACCGGACGCATTGGTGATATTGCCTTCGATGAACTGCATCGTCCCCAAACTTTCTTCAAGTCTTTCACTCAAACAGGATGTACTCGTAATATTCACTTCGCTTACAAAGCTTCAACTGGTGAATTTGGTCAACGCAAAGGTTGTCTATTCTATGACCTTGGCTGTCGTGGACCTATGACTCATTCTTCTTGTAACCGCATTCTCTGGAATCGTGTATCTTCTAAGACGCGCGCGGGAATGCCTTGTATTGGTTGTACTGAACCTGAGTTTCCTTTCTATGACCTCAAGCCAGGGACAGTTTTTAAAACGCAAACGCTTATGGGTGTGCCAAAAGACTTACCACCAGGTGTAAATAAAACAGGTTACGCTATTTTGACAATGGTCTCAAAAGATATGATGCCTGAATGGGCAGAAGAAGACTTTTTTACTGTTTAGGGCAACGGATTACGTAACGGATGTAACGGATGTAACGGATGTATGAGAAATTATATCCGTTACATCCGTTGAATCCGTTGCAAATCCATCAACAAATCGAAACAAGAGAGGAGAGTAATGGGGACTCAAATATTAGATATTTCACCAGTTGGCAGAGTTGAGGGTGATTTAGATGTTCGTGTTGAAATAGAAGAAGGACAAGTTGTCAACGCTTGGACACATGCTGAACTTTTTCGTGGGTTTGAAGTTATTTTACGCGGTAAAGACCCGCAAGCAGGGTTAATTGTAACACCTCGTGTATGTGGAATTTGCGGTGCCTCTCACTTAACGAGTGCAGCATGGGCGCTTGATACTGCTTGGGGAACCGAAGTTCCACGTAATGCGATTTTGGCGCGCAATCTTGGGCAGTTAGCAGAAACGCTACAAAGTATACCACGATATTTCTATGGGTTATTCGCAATAGATTTAACGCACCAAAAGTATCGTCACAGTCCTTATTATTTAGAAGCTTGTAAGCGTTTTTCTGCTTTTACTGGAAAGTCTTATGAACAGGGTATAACACTTTCTGCCAAACCTGTAGAAATTTATGCGTTGTTTGGTGGACAGTGGCCACACTCAAGTTATATGGTTCCTGGGGGTGTGATGTGCGCTCCAACTTTGACTGATGTTACGCGCGCTTGGTCAATTTTAGAATTTTTCCGACGTAATTGGATTGAAGCTGTATGGTTAGGGTGTTCGTTGGAACGGTATGAAGAAATTCGTAACTATGATGATTTCATGACTTGGCTGAATGAAAAGCCTGAACATTGGAATTCTGATTTAGGACTATACTGGCGAATGGGTTTGGATGTTGGACTCGATAAGTTTGGCGCCGGTGTTGGACGATATGTTAGTTGGGGATATTTACCACACGAAACTAAATATCAAAAACCCACCATCGAAGGGCGAAATGCGGCGATGATTATGAAGAGCGGTGTATATGACAGCTTTAGTGATACTCATATCTCAATGAACCAAGAGTTTGTTCGTGAAAATATGACTCATTCTTGGTATGAAGAAAGCGAAATTGATATTCATCCCCTCGACCGCACTACCAAACCTAGCCCTAATAATAAAAAAGACTTCAATAATGCTTACTCTTGGTCAACAGCAGTACTGCATCAAAATCAGGGTAGACTTGAAGCCGGACCTCTGGCTCGTCAACTTGTGGCAGGTGGTAAACACGGTGAGTCTTGGCAACACCACGACGGTTTTATACTTGATGTCTTTAAGAAAATGCGTGGCGCCAATGTTCATCTACGACAACTTGCGCGAATGCACGAAATCGTTAAATTATATCGTCAAGCTGAACATTGCCTGCGCGAATTTCGTCTTAACGATGACTGGTACATTAAGCCTACTGAAAGAGATGGACGTGGTTGGGGCGCCACTGAAGCAGCACGCGGCGCCTTGTGTCACTGGATAGATGTTCAAGGTGGTAAAATTAAGAACTACCAAATTA
>NZ_JBXXZH010000276.1:0-11338 GCF_059640475.1 Calothrix sp. CBUCES-K 9914 | reverse complement strand
AGGGTTTAAAGACTTGCCTTTATTCCTTAGCGTACAATTTTCCCGTTTTGGCACGTTCCTGCCTTTATCTGCATGTTTTAGCCAGTTATCTGCATTCCAAAAAAACTGTCTATATAGCTTTTTTATTAAATTGATAGTTCTTTCTAGCATAATCTTATATTCACCCCTAAAATTTGAAAAAATAGTTTGATATAGTATTTTGTGTATGAACACACTATCTTGAATGAGCCTGATTTCTTATAAAAATTTAAACGGCTAGTCTAAAACACTTGTATTAATTAAACTTGAAATAAAATACCTTGGCTTTCCCAGAAAAAGAGTCAATTTGATATTCCATTATCATTCTTGTTTAACAAATATTTTTTACATAGTGTCTTTTCTCATAATAGACATTAACTTATAACACATCTTCAGTAAATATACTAAACATTATTTTGGAAAAATATAAATATAGTAAATATATCGATGCTTTTAATATTTTTGATTGTTTATGGTTAGATAAAAGCCAAACAATAAACCAAATTTTCAGGAATTGATTTATGTCTAAAAATAATAAAATTGGTGAAGTAAAAACACCGTCTGGTTCTACATATTATCCTGTCTACTGGGATAAAAGTACTGGTAAAGTATACGTTGCTAGTGAGTATGCTGGTACAGCTTCATCTGAGAGTGAAGCTTTGCGTAAAGCAGATTACTATGCTAGTACCTTAAGAACTAGCTGAAGTAAAACAAGGCTAAAAGGTACTTAGCTTAAATATTTATAATTGCGATTTATTTTGGATAACCCATTTTTATGGTTTCAAAATAAATCGCAATTACGTATATTCCGATTTTGCTATCACTCTTCAATTTTATATTTAACTCTAAATAATTTTAATATAATTATTTACTAAAAATTTTTATTCAGCATTAGTAAATATACTGTTTTATCAGAAGTCGATATTATTCAAATTTCTAGTTATTTATAACTTATTGGGACTAACCCGAAACAAATATGAAGGTGGTATACTTTTTTTGGAAATTTTTATAACTATTTTTACAGCAGAGCATTTTCTGAAAGCATTACCCCTCATATCGAACTCACGTAGAATAATCGTTTGAGCGTCTTAATTTCCAAAACTACAGTAATAAGAGACTCAAGTTCCATCTACATAATACATAAATACTATATAAATGAGTCTCATCGCGTGTAATAAGGGGCAAATACAGCGTAAGTGGCATGGGGTTTGGTAGCTTCCCTTTCATAGAAACGTAGAAGACTTGATATACAAGCGCTTACCTCAGCCATTATCTTCTTTTTTCTGCATCTGTTAATAGTCTCTCTTTCCAATTACCCGTATTTTTATCAAGGATATAAGCTGCTAAATTACTATTATCGCGATTGCGGATTAATATATTCCAATTTCCTTCTCTATCTTCAAAAGCATGATGGTGAACATTTTCAGGATTATTGGAAACTGGTTCCATTGTTACACCTCTCGAACCAAGGTCAACCAATTTGATAGTTATAACATCACCACTGGGCATCCTAAATTGAACGTTTGTGGAAGCCATATCTTTTTCAAAAAACTACTTTTTAGGTTTTATGCGATTTTAAAGATTATGAGTGTGATAATAATCACTATTCTCATCTGCGTAAAATCACTTTGCTAATTATCTGTCAACCAACTAACTGCATAAGTAGAATCATTCACCCATTAGAATATTGATAAAGCCGCAGCCGCAATCTATTGCGCCTTCAGTAATAAAAAGCGGAATCGCCGAGAAACGCTAACTACACGCAAAAGCTTATCAAACATATTAAAGATGCTGCTAATTCTGTGTGGGCACTGGGACTTTAAGCGATGCTGACGGAAGAAGGCTCGCGAGTAGAAAACTTCTCTGCAGGCAGAGGGCGAGATATAAAAGTTAGGACTTCCACAGGTAGCTTCATAAAAGTTAAACGCGGTAATCTCCGACTCTGGTTAGACATTGATGCTGTAGAACCAATTGAAGGATTTTAGGAGGGCGCCGCTTTCTTGAATAAAAAACCCAGCCTATTAGTTAGAGACTGGCCGCTTTTCTTATACCAATGAAGAGCAAAAATTTGTAACCGTTCACGGGGGGGTAAGGATTGACGAAAAAGCCTCAAGGCTTTGTTCGGTAAGCTTTTTAGCTAATTTAGTACTTTACACAAACGTGCCTAAAGTTGTTACCAATTCATCCAGATAACCCGAATTATTGGAATGATATAGAAGCACTTAAAAAGCTTTGCTATCAAATTAACGGACATCCTTGTTTACTAGCAACAGAGGGATTTTTCAAAGCAATATGTGGATGTGCCAACGATATCCCCACTATTGCATTGCTCGGTGTAGAAATGGGTCTAACTCCTGCATCGGATGACCCGCAAGGGAAACGTTACACTGTACCAACTGTAGAAAGGTTTGCTCTGGCTGGGTTTGGGTTTATTATCCCCTTTGATGCTGACAGCATTACCAACAAAAATGTAATAGAAGCGCAACGCAAACTAGCATACCAATTACTAAAATTTAAAGTACCAGTTTACATAGCAACTGGCTTGTGGACAGTTGATCAAGGTAAGGGCATGGACGATTATATTCAGGCTAACGGAGCAGACGACTTTAGGCGCCAGATATTGAGTAAAGCTGTAGACTTTGAAGTATGGGAACAACAATTTAGAGAAGACAATGAACAAAACAAACGCCTCTCTGAAAGCTTTTTTTCTGCACAGCTAGTTGAAAAGTACCGCCCCCAGCTAGCTTGGCACGTAGAAAATAAAGCTTGGTACTGGTACGAAGCAGAAGAAAAACTCGGTATATGGCGTAACGGGAAAACGGAGTAATTAGGAGCAATTCTAATAATTCCGGGTCATGCCCAGACTCAGCGTAGAACTGTTCCTTCTACGTTAGGGATAAAACCCTTTTAGTCCGCTTGCAGGTCAAGACTCAATGAGGTTAGCCAGTCTCAAGCGTCGGTCAAGGATGAAAACGATTTTTCCCATTGTTGTTGAACCGAAGACTATTGACAAGCCTACAGGCAGTGTTGAGGCCAACTTTACCCAGAAATGGAGACTAGTCACAACCATGACTACCAATTTAATTTTCGTACTTGATAGTGATAAAAAACCATTAACTATGTGTACCGCCGGACTAGCAAGGAAACTCTTGGATAGTAAAAACGACTTACTTAAAACCTACTGAGAGCGTACTGAATACCAACTCGTTCAGCTTCTTTTTCTGAGGAAGCCTTTCCTCCTAACTCGCTGGCTATTTATCCTACTTTATGGACGGTTTTGTAGCCGAGTCAGGGAGGTAACTTCAAGCTCAGGCATTGAGCTTGAAGGCTATTGGTTCAATGCATTTTGTCGAATATCACTTAAAGAGGGACCGCGTAGTGGTGTGGTGCGTGGGTCTTGGCGATGATCTTTACTGCCACAGATGGGACAAATATCCCGACTCTTCGCAGTTAGCCAAACGCTCTGATAAGCATTCTGTCCTGGGGTATTGTCAAACAAATCAGGGTAGAACCAATAATTGGGAACCATTGAAAGGGTAAGGTAGTTAAATCCTTCATCAAGTGCTGGATTTAAAAATTCCTTAAGCTTAGTTTTAGCATCATCAGGTAACAGCAGCGACAAAGCCATTTTAACTGCTGTACTGGTAACATGATGAATATCTACTGCTAAAGCTACTTCACCCATAAGCCTACCTGTACCGTAGTCTATATCACTACTTACTTGTCCTTTTCCCAGATTCTGTTCAACTTCTTGATGGCGATGGTTGGTAACGCAAAGATAACATGGTGTCTTCTCAGGAATTGTGAAAATTACCTCTCCTCCTTCGGCGCCTTCGTACAGTCCTACGTATAGTGCAGGCTTGTGGTGAAAGTAAGCAAATCTGTTAAGAGTTAGCTGTGCAGCAGGATCATCAGTAGTACCTACTACTAAGTCGGCTTGCTGCACCAATAAGCCAAATTCTGCAACTTCAAATTCTGATAAGCTCTTAGAATGAATTGTTAGTTCTAGCAGTGGATTAATGTTTAGTAGCCGCCGCGCTAGTGCCTCAACTTTGGGACGACCTACATCGATAAGGTCATAAGTGGTGCGACAAAGATTTTCCGTCTCAACTATTTCAGGGTCAATCAGCGTAACAGCACCAACACCACTACGAACAAGCTGTTCAGCAAAGTAAGAACCAACAGAACCCGTTCCTGCTATCAAAACTCGTTTCGCAGTAATGTGCTGAGTTAAAAGTCCTTGACTACGAGCGAATAGTGCTTGTTGCACCTCAGTAGCGGCGGTTTGAGGATCGGAACTCGAATAGTAGCCAGTCCAGCCAGCCAGTTTGGCACGATTCTCGTCTGTGGTGAGTATAGCCTTTCCTGGCGGGCGAAACCCCTTCTGGTAAGGACCATTACCTGGCTCAATAATACTCTTGACCGCTTCTAAAAGACGCTCTGAGGCTGGAGTTGTCAATGACCAAGGAATTTTAACTTCTTCGGTATCTCCCCCATCTAGTGTTACCAATAGGGTGGGTGGTGTGACTGGATGTGAGTGGCTGAGTAAGAAAAGAAGTTCCAAGTTACCGTTAAAAACAACCCTCGCAGTTGGAGTGGGGGTTTCCTCTATATCTTCCACAGAGATTTTTGGAGGTGTATTGCTACCAAAGATCTGACAAATACGTTCTAGTTCTTGTTGCAGATGTATTTGCCAATGCCCTTCTCTTTGCGTTTGGTTTCCTAACATTTGCTTCAACTCCGTTTGAGATATTTTCTTGACGGGTAGGCATTCCACGCGAGGTCTACCTTTTTCTGTACGATAAGCGACATAGCACGAAATTTTCGCCTGATCGAGAGATAATTCATGATCACGCAACTGCTTTTTATAACGCTCCATAGTGACTATGGGAGCTACGAAGTAGGGCATATGAGGATTGATATCCAGACCTTTCTGAAAAGCAGCTTCATCAGTACTAGAAGGACAGTCAAATCCACCAGGATGCGAGTGAATAACTCCTTTAAACTCCAAACCCTCCTCACGCTCCAACTGCTGCACACGGGTAGTTATCAAACTGGAAGGAAAATAGCTGGCTCCACTGGTTTGTGCTTGTTCATCCAACAAAAAGTGTGTAATAATTGATTGCCCCACTGGTCCTAAGAGCGCCCCTCCTCGTTCGGGAGGATGGTCAGCGATCTCAGCCTGAATCTTTTGCGTGGCTGTATCAAGGATATGTAAGAACATAGTTAACCAAGATTGAATATGAGGTAAGTTGCTAAGTAGTAAGTACATAGCAACTAGTTGCTTATCTGCTCCTGCCTACTGAATAATTGCTAATACAAGGTGGTGAGTAGACGATTGCTCCCGTACTTAATTGTTGTTGGAGAAGGGAAATTTTCCACCACCAAGGACAAAGCTGAAGCCATTTGCCCAAATCACTGATTTAGCATAAGCTCCTTCTAAGGTAGGGAGTCCACCCTCACTTCCAAAACAAATGTTGCCATCTTTAAACAGATGAGCATCGTGTGTGCCGTATTTACCCTCAACCTCTGGGTACACAAGCTTCACTTGGTAGAGGCTGCCATCATGGTAGATGAACAAGGTATACTGGTCGTTCAATGTACTAGTGATGCTGTAAAGCCAACCAGTAACGCTATCGCAGGTTATTTCTTTAGTGTTCCTAGGGAGCTTTTGACGAACGACCAGTCTATCCCTATTAATGTCATAAGCAAAGGTTTTTTGAGGCACCTGGGAAAGAACACGTAGTTCCCTGAGTGTAGGGTTTAGTATGATGTTACCTTGATTGTCAACATGAACTTGTTTACTGATATTTGCTGGAAAGTCTATATCTCTATCCTGACTTTCTTGTATACGTTTTCTTAATTGATTCAAATCAACTTGATTAGACATGGTTCTATCCTTATTTGTTAGTTTTAACTTTATACTCCACAATTTGCTGCAAGTCGTGATACGAGATAAAGGCTACGGTTGTTGATATCACTATCGTTCAACAACTCATTTTCAGAAACTTCTTCATAAGCAGCTGGTATATTTGCAATACAAGACGCAACAGCACGATGAACGCCATTAACCACCACGTACAATCCGTTAATTTTCCTAACCTGAATTGGCGGAAAGCAGTAATAAGCATTAGATTGTAGCTCTTTAAGCATTTGAGAGACTTTATATTTATCTACGTCATGAATAGAGTGCATATTCCCTGTATAAGTACTTGGCATTTAATCCTCCAAAGTTATTTCTCGTGTTTAACCATTTCGACGTGCAATCGCCAGCCAAAATCTGAGATGTTGATTAGATGAGCCGATTAACCTCATCCAAGCAAAACCCAAAAGCTATCTCATTGAACATTGAAATGATAGTATCTGCTGTCAACCATTTGTTCCGAAAGCTTCTATCAAGAACAGCCTATTGCATCATTATTGCCTTAATTACGATGACTTTTCGTCAGAAACTTGACTGTGCCTATGAAATTAATAAGCACAAAATTCTCCACAAAAAACTTTTATTCATATACAAAATTATGAGGTAAAATCGGCTTGTATTTACTCTAAACAGTACTGTTCATACGAACGCACACCCTAAATAGTAAGTAGGGCGCTAATAATTTAAAAACTACCAAATATTTAGTTCTTAAATGTCTTTCTATATATTTAACTTAGTTTTGATTTAAGTGGTATTACTTATTTCACAAAAAACAATATCTTTACAAATAACTTACGGAAATGGCACAAGCTACGGCGCGACTGTGCCAATGGCGTGAGTCCTCTTTACAAATAGGGTTACCGCACCTTAAAGTGTCACAATAAACATTGATTGTTAGGCAAGTATGGAGTATTAGCATCGAAGCAGAAAACCGAGTGTCACTATACCTAAAAGATTTTATTTGCTAAATGTGGGCAGTTGGCGCCAGCCAAAAGAAGAGGCTAATGATGTGCTAGTATTAGAGCTTGCTCCCGAACCTAAAATAACATCACAAGCTATTGCATCTTCACCCTTATGGGGTGCAATTAATAATGATGTTTGATAGTTGTAGTAATGGTCGATATTTATTAGTATTTACCACGGTCTTATTTTAATGTGGAAGCTGGTAAGTTATTTTTGCCAGCCTGCACTAGCGATTTAGTTATTATCAATGGCAAGATTGCTTTGGGCAGATGGTTTGGTCAGGGTAGTGCTGAAGATGGTCTTTATGAGTTCGACCCAGTTAGTGGACAGATTAAGAAACAGTTGCTTCATGTGCCTGATATATCTGGAGTAATAGCACCACAGCAATAGACATCCAATCTTTTTTCAAGCATTTAAGAACCATGAGCTTTATATAAATTATGTTCTAGAAGGATTAAAATTAAGAAACGAATTTACAGAAGATTTAATAGATAAGGATTTAGTAGAATATTTTGAACTTTGGAGAGAAAATTATATAGTACCTTTACCAGATTGGGAGGAAATATATTTAATATATCTTGAAAATACAAATCAAAAATTAGATTTTCAAGAAGATGATGAAGATGATGAAGAAGCAAGAATATCTGCTGCATATGAGTTTATAGATGAGTTTATTCGGTATGAATATTTTATAACGAAGGTAAACAAATTAAACCGGAGTGCCAATTCCGAAGTCTTAATGCTCTTGAAGTGTCTCAGAATAGCTCGGCGCCTGGGATTAAATGCAAAAACACTTTTAAAGGAACGTGAAAACCTAACCACCAAGGAGTTTATCAGCTATACCCGCAGCCGTGACCCGCGTCCAGTAGGTTGGGAGTGGAAAGAAACAGACGGACTGTATCATCCAGTACCACAGTAAAATAGTAAAGTTAAAATATCTTCATTAATCAAAGAGAGAATCACGCCTACATGTAAACACCCGCAGGAGTCTCAACACCCAGAAAGAAGATTTTAGTTATGCTTATATATACGCTGTTGCTAGTAGTATGGGTTACTAAATTCAATCAGGCACACGTAGATTAGACGACAGCGGCATCGACACTACAATTACCGTACTAGGTAAAATCAACTTTCAAGCATCGAGAATCAGTATTCTCCAAAATGCTGGGTAACACTCTGGTTCTATGTAACCTACTTATTATAGTTACTAGGTAAGTATGCTGCTATAGTATGACTAACTGTAAATCAGAAAACGAATAAATTACGCATGGATATTGAGCAGCTGAAAAAGCTACTTGCCGAGACTGAAAATCCAAAACTTGAATTTAAAAGTCAGTGGTATTGCGGTACCGAGCAACTTGATGACAAAGGGTGGGGTGAATTCTTAAAAGACATAATTGCCCTGGCAAATGGGAATGTAGGATATGTAGGACAAACTGCCTACTTAATAATTGGCGCCTCTGATACAGACCCGGAACCAAATCATCTGAGGGATACATACCATGTAGATAATTGTGGAATGCTATCCAATATACAGAAGCTTCGCGAAACCACGTTAAGGAAACTACGTGAAACCTGTAGTCCATCTCTTTCTGACATTAAAACTTACTTCTTAAACTTAGAGAAAAATAAAAAATTACTAATATTTGAAATCCCATCTCCTATTGATATATTAAAGTTAGACCGTGATTTAAATACCAGGGGATTAAAGTTTAAAAAGGGTACAGTTTTACTTCGTATTGGTCAAGACATTGCCGTTGCAGACCCAACAGATATAATCAATTTGAAGAAAGAGTATGCTTCGCGGTATAACAACAGTAGAGAAATAAATAAGAAAATATTGCATAACTTACCTCAACCTGATTACATCAATTTTGTAGGTAGGAAAGAAGAACTGGAACAAATAAGAAAACTTCTTCACCCTCAAGATAGAATCTGGACTATCGTTATAGATGGAATAGGTGGTATTGGGAAATCGGCGTTAGCATTAGAGATAGCTCATCGTTACAAGTCGGAATACGAATTTCTTCCTGAAGAAGAACGATTTGATGCAATAATTTGGGTTTCAGCAAAGACCTCATCTCTGACTACAGAAGGAATTAAAACCAGATATCAAGTAACTAATACTATTAGTGATATCTACAAGGAAATTTATGTAGTCTTAGGAAACAATGAGATTAATCTAAATAACATTAACGACCAAAACTTACTTATCAAAAGAGCTTTAACCCAACAAAGAACATTACTTATTATAGATAATTTTGAAACAATAGATGATGAGCGTGTAAATTCATTTATCAGAGAACTTCAAAACCCTACAAAATCAATTGTTACCACACGGCATCGTATAGATATTGCAGACCCAATACGCTTGTCTGCTATGCCTCGTGAGGATGCAATTAATTTAATCAAGCAAGAATGTAAGAAAAAGGATGTGCAATTAAAAGAGGAGCAAGCGGAACTTTTATATAAAAGAACAGCAGGGGTTCCACTCGCAGTAGTTTGGAGCATTGCTCAAATTAGTCATCATGGATTTGGTATAGATAAAGTATTAAAACGTTTAGGTGATGCAAAGGGAGATATAGCCCGATTTTGTTTTGAGGGCGCCGTACAACAAATCATGCAGGAACCTGCTTATAAGCTACTTGTTTGTATTTCATTATCAACAAGAAGCGATTTAAACAGAGAAACTATCGGTTATATATCCGACACATCCGAGCTAGACCGCGACGAAGGATTAGCAACACTTGAAAGACTATCACTAGTTAACAGAAGAACTAGCCGAAACATGAACATACCAGCAAGTTATTTTAGTGTGTTGTCACTAGTAAAAGAATATCTCTTCCATGATCAACCAAATTTATCATTTGAAGATTTAAAACTAATAATTTTAAGAATAACTAATCGTTATCCTCCGGAAGGAGCAAGTGCCGTTGCACTTATTAATAGTTTATTTAAACCTGATACGATTGCTGCTTTGAAAGAAGAGATTACCAATATAGTAGTTCATCAAATGTGGGAATGGGATAGTCATTTTGATGAGTTGGGAGTTGATTATTGCATAGTAGCTTTAGAACAATTAGCAACTCATGAAGCAATTAAAAATATAAAAGCAATCGCGCTTAATTCAAATATTATTTTCTATCAATCTGGCGGAGAGTGGATATACGTAGGTGCTGTTAATGTTTTAAAAAACTTAGGAAGAGTAAAAGAGTTAATAGAGTTTGTAGTGGCAGAGAAAAAGATTAACGGTTTAATTTTTGATGCTCTTAAAACATTCCAACTATCTGATGTCGTCGCAGAAATTGACAAATTGATAGAATCTTCAAGTGATGAGCAAATTATAATTTTGCAACAGTTAAAAGATAGAGTCTCCAGTACTTAATGGGCGCCTGTATATGAGTTTCTTTCTTGTGAACAGTGGGGCTGTTATTAAACCGCTTCCAAATTTAGAAAAGCCCGCCTTACAAGGAACGGGACAACAACCAGCAATTAATTTAGAGGAATTAACCAAACAAGTAGAATTTACCAACCAGCGGTACCACGAATACAAAGGTAATCGCGCCGAGCGTCGGAGATACCAAGAGATTATTAGTTGGGCTAAACGCACTCCGGGTGTATTTGTTACAGAATCAGGAATATCACTCGAACCATCTTTACTACAAGAAAATTTGAAACAACCATCGGAGGTGCCTCAACATGACATCTCAACAACACACTTGTGTTTGAATTTGTAGTTACTATCTCAAAAAATTAAATTTTTGGGATAGTAAACAGGCGCCGACCCAGAACTTCCCCAACTGCTCATAAAAACAGCACCAGCACATGTAACCATATATCTGTACTATAATTACCTCTATGAGGACTTGTATTTAATACGGGCGCCAGTAAACCTTAAAATCAGCATGTAGATATCAAAACAGATATCAAATGACTGAACAAAAAGCACCTACAAGTGAGATGATTCGAGTTCCTACTGTACTAATACCTGTAGTAAGGGAACTATCGAGGCTGCATCGAGAAGGGCATACAATAGCACTACTACAAGTGTTAGAGGATGTAATTATCGAGTTTGATAGCAATTCAGATATCGACTTGGCGCCAAGTAGTAAATCTGTTGAGAAGTTAGAGGAGCATCTAAATAAAATCGAATCGCAATTTACTTTGAAGCTGGACGCAATGACAAAAGCTCTCGAACAACTTGCCCGCACGGGCGCCTCAAACAAAGGTAACTCGCAGGCACGTCGTTCTAGTTCGTACAATCCTCACCACCAGCCAACCCTTGAACTAGGGTCATTCACCCATGAAAACCTAGCAAAGCGCCTGGGCTTAAATGCAAAAACTCTCTTAAAGGAGCGTCAAAATCTAACCACCCTTGAGTTTATCAGTTATACCCGCAGCCGCGACCCCCGTCCAGTTGGGTGGGAGTGGAAG
>NZ_JBXXZH010000275.1:0-11352 GCF_059640475.1 Calothrix sp. CBUCES-K 9914 | reverse complement strand
GATAAGTTAGCACAAAAGAATAACGATACAATAAATCAGCTATTAGTAAAACTTCAATCTTACCAACCTAGTGTAATTGGTTTAAATTTATACAAACCCCAACGAAACTTGAATGAATTCGGGCGCCAAAATAATCAAGATAATATCATTGGAGTTTGTAAACTTGGTACTGGAGCAGCAGAAACACTAGCATTACTACCAATAGAAAATGTTGGTTTTAACGATGTGCTAGTAGACGACGATAATATTGTTCGACGCAGTTTACTATTTGCAAATCCTGACACAAGCAAAAAATGCACAGCAAAGTATTCCTTCGCAGCAATACTAGCAACCAAATTTCTCCAACAGCAAGGTTTACATACAGACTTTACTCCGAAAGGAGATTGGAAGATAGGTCAAGTTTCCATAAAACCTCTCGATGCTAACTCTGGAGGGTATCGTCGGACATCAGCGCGTGGTTATGAAATAATGCTTGATTATCATTCAGCAGGAGAAATAGCCCAACAAGTAAATATAGATGATGTGCTGGCAAATCGTATCAACCCCGACTTAGTAAAAAATCGTATTGTCATTATTGGTACTAATGTAATTAACAAGTCTAATCCTGGTTTTTACACTCCCTATAGTCAACGGCGCCGAATTAGTGACATACAACTTCAAGCACAAACAGTTAGTCAAATTTTGAATGCTGCCACAAACAATCGTTCTTTACTAAGAATTTGGTCGGAACAAGAACAAATTATATGGATTTCATTTTGGGCACTTGCAGGAGGTATTCTTTCTTGGCCACTGCGTCGTTTTTGGATTTTATTTCCTAGTAAAGTTGCAATATTACTTATATTATTAATCACAACGTTTTATATTTTCACCCAATCAGGCTGGGTTCCTCTTATCGCTCCTGCTTTAGCTTTAATAATAACAGGTTGGTTAACAGCAGGTTTACGAGTTTATCTGAATAGGCGCCAATTAAAAGTTCGGAGTCATAGTATTCCAGACACTATCGCAAAATTAAGAGTATCAAGCTCTGTTGGAAACTCACAAGTAACTATTCCACCAGTTAGCATTTTACAGGGTTCTGGGAATACTACACTTCAAGGAAAATCGAGAGCAAATGAAATTACCCGCTATGCAATTACTTGCAACCAAGGACAAGAGTTAAAATTAGAAGTGTTACAGGGTGATGTAAATTTAAAATTGATTGACCCAGACGGCATCACTATAGTAACAGCAATCAATACCAATATAAACGAGCCAACACGATGGCAAGGTTTATTACCTCAAACAGGAGACTATATTCTTGAAATTACTGCTGTAAAGAAATCACAGTACTTAGTTAACGTTAACGTTGCTGCTTAATACGTGCTAGCCAAAATTAACAATCAAAGGCGCCGAAATGTACGAGCATAGGGACAAGCATAATTAGACTTTTCTGTCAACTACTTCTACACTCTCTGGCGCTCTAGGGGTGCGGCTGTTTGTAGCACTTTCCGATACTTTGATTTTTCAATATAATACTGTTAAAGCTATATAGATATCGAATATAGGAGAATCCATCGATGGTTAATCAGTTAACTGTTCAATCAATTCAAGTACCGATTATTGATTTTGCTCTGTTTTTAGATGGTAATTCTAACAGCCAACTTCAAGTTGCTCAACAAATTGCTCAAGCTTGCTGCGAATTCGGATTTTTCTATTTAAAAAATCATGGAGTTTCTCAAGATTTACTAAAAAAAGCCTTTGCTCAATCCCAGCATTTTTTTTCTTTACCTTTAGAAATAAAACAGCAAATCTTGATGGATGAGAGCGCCCGTGGTTACGAAAAATTAGAGTCTCAGTCATTTGACCCTAATAAACCAGGCGATTTAAAGGAGTCTTTTTTATTCGGTAGAGAGCCAAATCTATCTGAGTTAAATGTATTTGCAGGTCGTCCTTATGCAGTTCTTGCGAATCAACCTAGCAAATGGCTTCCAGAATATCTTGAGTTTAAGGAAGTGTCGTTACAATTACTTCATGCTTGCTCACTTGCAACAAGTAAAGTTTTACAAGCTTTTGCGATGGCTCTCAATTTACCAGAAAATTACTTTACTGCATTGCATACAACGCAAGACTACATAATGCGTTTTCTCCATTATCCAGCATTAAAAGAAGCTCCAAAACCTGGACAACCTCGTTTAGGCGCCCACACTGACTGGGGTAGCATAACATTGCTGTTTCAAGATGGAGCAGAAGGGTTAGAAATTTATACCAGTTGGGGAGAATGGATTGCGGCTCCCCCCATTCCAGAGACAATGCTAGTAAATACAGGGGATTTGATGCAATTGTGGACAAACGACCGCTTTCGTTCCACAAAACACCGAGTAGCAGTTCCCGTTGATTTTAGTAGTGCATTAGAAAGATATTCTATCGTTTGTTTTGCGGTGCCGAATTATGATGCTGAAATTGCTTGTATTCCAGCTTGTTGTGATGCTGATTCTCCCGGCATATATGAGCCTGTTGTTGTGGGCGATTATTATATTCAAAAGCTACAGGAAACTTTTAAATGAAAATTGAAAGGTCGATATATGGTATTGAGTCTTATTTTAGTGTTACACTATTACAGTAAGATTACAACCATTGTCCACCGCGAAAGCGCCAGCGAACGAATATAATTCGCATTAAGCTTTGTGAAGTAATAAAGATAGCTAGCCATACAGCGCTGTAATGCAGCAGAAAGATTCCTGGGTCTAATCGTTCTTTGGGTATAGGAATTGGTAGAAATCCAAATAGCTTGGCGCCGCAAAACACAAATACCATTTCCCATATTCCTGCAATTAGCTGATATGCTGCAGGCCAGTCTCTATCCCAGCGATACTTTTGCATTTGGTCGTAAACTACATCCCAAATAATTCCGAATATTGCCACATAAGCAAGTATCCAAAAATATATTAGTCCCGGACTGGCGCCAACTAAACCCACTACAAAAGGAAGTGAGACGATGACACCAACCGTTGCTAGTAGTAATAAGCGAGTTTGCCAACGACCAAATAAAGTAGGAGTCATAAAGAGTTGAAAGTGCTGAGTGATGAGTGCTGAGTAGAGATGCGTAAACCGGAGGTTTTCACGCAGGGATTTATCGCGTCTTCCCAATTTATAACTTGTTCTAAGAGGGTTTTGTAGCCTAGGGTGTTTGGATGTAGTCCGTCTTCACCAATACGTTGATTAATAAAGTCTTGACCGCACGTTATCCAAGAATCAAAAATATCAAGATAGGGTATTCCCCTTTCTACACAAGCTGTACGAGTTGCTTCTTTATAACGGTATTGATCGGCGTGATTATAGTATAAACAATCTAAGAATGGCATTTCACTTTCGTTTACAGGCGCCATTCCCACGAAAAGCACGGGACATAACCGTTGTGCTTGTTCAAGTAGCGTAGCTATTTCGAGTTCAAACCGGGCAAAATCGGTGTAATTTTTACCATCGATACGACCCACGCGCGCGGAGTCATTAACTCCCACTGAAAGAATAATCAAATCAGGGACACGGTTCCGTAATTCTCCACGGTGGCGAAACTCAACTTCTAAGCGTTGGGCAACTTGCATCGTTCTATCACCCCGCACTCCCAGGTTATATAATACATGACCCGGACTATCTGGCAACATCCAAGTACGGCGTAATCTCTCAACCCAACCACCGCCTTCAGGGTCGCCAAAACCATATATTAAACTATCCCCTAGTGCGACAATTTTTTTTGGTTGAATCTTATTTTGTGTAGGTCTAACCGACAACTGCATTGGGGGAGGTGTTAAAAACGTTTGCATCTTAAAATAGTTTATCTTTTCATCTCTTCAAGATACTATACATTTCTACACCATTCAGCCAAATCTCTGAAAAAAACCCAAAACACGCCCGTAATAGTAACTTTAGTTACTTCTTAAATAAAAATATCCGTATTTATCGCAAAAAAAGCGCAAATAAATAGCTCGGTGGTTAGCCGAGCCGCAACGAAGGTCACTAAGTATGTGAGGTGATTGCATGATTTATTATTCCCATAACTATTATTTTCAGTCATGTACAGTGGGCTACAATCATGTTTGTTCTTCACATTTCTATAAATTTCTTCGTATTGATTGTTACAAGCAACCTTTATAAATGTTAAACTTCCTTTTTAATCGGCAACTCACCAAATTTAGGACTCCACCACCCTTTCGCTGTATTGAAATAAACTGCGTCTTTGTGTTTACTATCATTTCGGGAGTCTGGGTTGGAACACCGCAGCATTGTTTTATTTTGTCCGTCTTTTGTATAGCTGTACTCTTCAAGTGGTTTTTTGCAGACTGGACAGGGATATTTGGTAACTTTACCTGTAGTAGGTGTCTTAGTCGGTTGAGCAGTTTTGGTTGTTTTAGTGGTTTTGGCTGTTGAGGCGCCATCTGATGAGTTCGATGAATTCAACTCACCAAACTTAGGACTCCACCACCCTTTCGCTGTATTAAAATAAGCTACATCTTTGTGTTTACTATCATTGTGGGAGTCAGGGTTAGAGCATCGCAGCATCGTTTTATTTTGTCCGTCTTTAACATAGCTGTACTCTGACAACGGTGTTTTGCAAACAGGACAAGGAAATTTTGTGAAGTTAGCAGCTTTATTTTGTGATTTTTGAGATTTTGTTGCACTGGCGCCACCGTCCAAGTTTGTTTTTACAGCATCAGTTGCAGTAGCGCCATTTGATGACCGAGGCGCCTCCCAAGATTTGCTATACTCGCTCCAAAATAAAACTATATTGTCACAACCACTGACACACTTGAGAAAATATTTCTTTTTAACTTTGCTGCTGGGTATTTTGGCTAAGTTGTTTTTGCACTCAGGACATTTGCTTCGAGAAGTTTCATAATTACGTTGATTCGTACTACCAGCATTCTTGACGTTTGATGGAGTGATAGGTACTGTTTTAGCTTTGGCAATAGCTGGGGCAAAATAATTTTGATTCCAGTCAATGAGATAACGCTGCCAAGCTTGTTTACCCGAAGCTATTGTGTCCAGCACATCTTCCATTTTGGCGGTAAATTCTGTTTCTAATAAATCTGGTAATGCTTTTTGTAAAAAATCATCGACTTCTAACCCCAGTGTTGTCGGGTGTAATATATCTTTTGCTAACTCTATATAAGTACGTTTTTTGAGGGTGGCAATCGTGGGAGAATATGTACTTGGGCGCCCGATACCTTTACGCTCCATTAATTGCACTAACTTGGGTTCGGTATAACGTGGTGGTGGTTGAGTTTTTTTCTTTTCGTGACCTGCGTCTTCTAATGTTAATTCTTGCCCTTGTTGTAATGTTGGTAAAAGTGTGTCTTTACTTAAGTTCGACCAGTAACGCGCGTAACCAAGAAACTCCACAACTTGACCTCTCGCTTGCCATAATACATCACCCGACTGTGTAATAATCAACGTTTTACGCAGTTGAGCCGGACAACATTGAGAAGCTACCGCGCGCTTCCATATCATTACATACAAGTCAAATTCATCATTAGTTACTTCTAGTCGTATCTGCGCTGAAGGTTTAAATACATCTGTAGGACGAATAGCTTCGTGACCTTCTTGAGCAGTTTTACTACTACGATGTCTGGCTGTGTTTTTGGGAACGTTTTGCGGGTCGTTTTGCTGTAACCACTTGCGCGCGCTATCGCAAAACTCAGGACTCAACATTACTGAGTCAGTCCGCATGTAAGTTATTAACCCTGCTTCATACAACTTTTGTGCAACCTGCATGGTTTTATCAGGAGAAAATTTCAACCTCGAACCAGCAGCTTGTTGTAGCGAAGAAGTTATAAACGCTGGAGGAGGTTGACGATAATTAAGTTTTCCTTCGTATTGAACGACATGGTGAGGATGACGTTTTGCTTCTTCAACTAAACGGTCTGCTTCTTGTTCGGAAAGAACGCGCGTTGATTCTGGCGCCTGTGTATCATTCTTAGTAGCAGCATCATCATTAACATCTTCTTGGTTTGCTGGCACCTCAGTTTGAGTATTTAATAAACATTTATAAAAAGCTCTAAACCCCTCAGCGTAGTCAACCCATACGCTCCAATAATCTTGGGGTACAAATGTTTGGATTTCCCTTTCGCGTTGACATATTAAATGTAGAGTCGCACTCTGGACTCTGCCGACACTTTTGGCGCCATTATTTAATGCCCAAACTAAAGGACTTCCTTTATAACCAACTAGTTTATCCAAACAATCTCGACACAAGCCGGCGCCAATTAAATTAAAATCAAGCTTGCGAGGATTTGCAATTGCCGCACGCACAGCAGTTTCAGTAATTTCTGTATATACGACACGTTTCGGTTCTTTTAACCCCAAAGCTTCTTTAATATGCCAAGCAATAGTTTCACCTTCTCGGTCTGGGTCAGTTGCTAAAACGACTTCCTGCACTTGGGAACAAGCAGACTTTAATTTTTGTATCGTTTCCCTAGCTTGACTATCGCGCGCGACATAACGACACTTGACATTATTGTCGTCCATAGTAAAACCTAGCGAATCCTCTCCTTCATCGCTAAGTTGGCGAATATGACCACAACTCGCACGCACTATCCAGTCGGCGCCGAGAATTTGACTAAGCTTTTTGACTTTACCAGGAGATTCTACAACTAGAAGGCGTTTAGGCATAAACCTGACAGAAATGATGCAACATTCGTAGAGACGTTACATGTAACGTCTCTACTACCGTTATTTATATAGTACAACTGTCTAAAATATTCCTGTATTTAAAAAATATTTACTTTTCACTCTTTAATCTACTAATTCGTGTCATTAATTTTGTGGAGTTGGAAAATAAAATCCCCCCAACCCCCGCGTGGAAGGCTACGGTGTACATATAAATTTCCTTTACCCTGAAGGGTCGGGCTTTGTCCGTGTAGTCCCACCCTTATAGGGTGAGAGGCTTATAAATTCGGGATTTTTTGAGATATGTGTACACCGTAGCGCGCGCTACAGGCTTAACTATAGAGCAAGTTCAGCAATTGCAACAAAATTTATAACCAAATCCATAGATATGATTTTAAGCGTCTCTGGTCGTAATACTAGAAACGCTTTTTATTATTTATTTCTCTGATTCTTCTCCAGTTGCATCAGATTCTGGCACTAATTCATCCAAACTATCTGGAAAATATCCTTGTGTTACCATCTTGGTAAACACTTCGTAACAATCATCTTTGGCGCCCTCTTTACGAGGAAACCCTAGCCACAGAATAACAATTACTTTTAAATCTGGGGTATCAAAGACTCGAAAAAACAGACGATATCTTGAAGGTAAACCCATCTTCTTCAGGCGCCCATATCGTTTTAATACCCCTGTTAATGCAAAATAACTTGCTCTTGGGTTAGCTGGGATTTTAGTTTCAATTGCAATTGTAATTGCTGCTAATAACTTGACTGTCGCGTGGGTTTTATATTCAACTTCTGGTAATTTTTCACGCAAATCAGAAACACGGTCAAACAATTCTTGAAACTGAGTATCAAATAGTTGCGGGTGAAAATAAACCTCCCAGCCGTTACTAACGAACTTAGCTATTTTCTTCTGACTCATCTTCTAATTCCACACCGTCAATTAATTTATGAACAGCTTCAGACATCTCAACTGTATAAGGTCGCAACGTATTATTTTTGAGAGCTTCTGCCATTGCAAAATCGAGAAAAAGCCGCATCATCAGCGAATCTTCTTCTTCGTCATCGTCAGGGGGAACAATCCGCACAATTGCCGTATCAGGAGATAACACCTCTATCCAACCGTCTGCGTTAGCAAACTGGGGATGTTCCCGATAAAACTCTGCAGGTAGACGAAACCCCGCGCTGTTACCGATTTTTGTACTACGAATGCTATAAGAGTTGCTCATGTTTGCTTGTATGTACATAATGTACTTACATAATATCTTATTGTGCAGTAGCCTATGAACGGTAATTTTTAATTTTCATATCAATTTAATGAGGGTTAAAGGTCACGCCATGCCTGATAAAGTTAAAGTAACTATTATTACTAAGATTTCTCTTCGTTGCCGTACAGGTCTGGAACGTTTGTTAAACGCTTTTGAAAGTGTAAAAAGATTTACGCCAACTCACTGGGGTTTAGATGAACGGGCGCCTAATCCGTATAATCATGACGAGTTCATCGCAGCTGTAAGCACTTTAAAAAGCAATTTTTATCTGCCTGGTTTACACAGAAGACAAGCTCCCCGTTATAAAGCTTATTTTTCGGCAAGAAATGAAAGTCTTAATTATTGGAGTATGCTGACTTCACTGGCGCCGAGCTTACAGGTTCTCTGTTTTTCGGTAGCCTTTTGCATAAGGCAGTACTTTATATGGTCAAGGCAGACAACACAGGTTTCAACCGCGCTGATATGAAACAGGCAGACCTCCGCGATGGTAGTTTTATCAGAGCAACTTTTAATCATGCAGACTTTTCTTTCGCCAATCTCTCTGGCAGCAATTTTTCGCAGGCTGATTTTCGGCAAGCAAAACTAGATCATGTTAACTGGGATAATGTTAATTTGACAGGTGCTTTATTCTCAGAAGGAGCAGCACTCAAATAGGTCATAATAGCAATTTTCTATGATGTTTCAATTTCATCTGAAATTAACTCTTAAATAACGAACCGCATAATCTGGAGGATTTCCCACAGGGTAGAACGCAAAGGAAACAAAGGTAAGAAAGAAGAGAAGGTAGGTTTACAAAAATTAAAATTATTTTTGCTCCAAAAGCTGTTTATTTTGTCACAGTAAGAGATAGGAGCAAACATCGTAAAAATTTAAGAATTTGTGAAAATTGCTGTAGAGACGCGAGGAACATCGCGTCTCTACACGATGCGGAATATCATTAATAAAAAAATTATGACTCAAACATTTGAAAACTCAACATATACAAAAGAACGCTACGTCTTTGCTGCTAAATTAGTTGAAGTACAAACAGAGGGCAGTAAAGTCGTTAATTTGGAACAACATGTTATTGCTCTTTTCTACAACGATGGTAAAGTTTATGCCATTGACAATCGTTGCCCACACATGGGTTTTCCTTTGCATGGCAGCATTTGTAAAGATGGCATTGTTACTTGTCCTTGGCATTACGCACGCTTTGACCTTGATAGCGGTGGTACTTTTGATTCCTGGGCTGATGATGTCCGCGCGTTTCCTGTAGAAATTCGTTCGGGCGAGATTTGGGTAAATTTAACACCTCAAGTTGATTTTATTACACACCAACGTCAACGACTTCAAGATGGTTTAGAACAGGGTATTTCTCTTGTAATTGCCAAATCTGTGATAGCTCTGGATAAGCAGGTTGATGCTGCTGAGATTTTTAGGATGGGGTTAGAATTCGGCGCCCGTTACAATAAGCAAGGTTGGAGTAGTGGTTTAACTATCCTGACTTCGATGATGAATTTGTTGCCTTATTTAGATGCAGAAGATAAACCTTGTGCGCTTTATCAAGGACTTTCTGCTGTTGCGCGCGATAGTGCAGAAGCACCACCACACTTTAGCGTTCATCCATTGCCCAATTCAAATGTTGATGCAAACACTCTCAAAAATTGGTTTCGCGAATTTATCGAACGACGAGATAGCGAAGCAGCAGAACGTTGTTTGGTAACTGCTGTCCGCACGGGTTTATCCAGAGTGCAAATTGTAGATATGCTGTTTGCTGCTGCCACTGACCATCGTTTCCTTGATGTTGGCCATACTGTTGATTTTATTAATAAAGCGCTGGAAGCACTTGATTTTGTAGACTGGCAAGGCGCCGAACAGGTGTTAGCAAGTTTGGTTGTTCCTTTAACAAGTGCTTCTCGCATGGAAGAATCTAGTGGGTGGCGTTATCCTGTAGATTTAGTAGCAATTGTTGATAATGCGTTTGAACAATTACCTGCGGTATTGAAGGAAGGAAGTGGGCGCCGCGATAGTTGGTATGGTCAGGATGAATTAATTACTATTCTTTTAGGAGATGATGCCCAAGCTATAGTTGATGCACTGCTTAATGCTTTACGCTCTGGCGCCAAAGAAGAACAATTAGCGCTTACCGTAACTTATGCTGCTGCTTTGCGCGTTGCTCGTTTCCACACTAATAACGACTTTGGCGACTGGGATGCAGCACACCATCCTTTTACTTATGCCAATGCTGTGCATGAAGGTTTGCAGCGCGTGCCTTCATTAGAATTATTACGTGGTGTGTTTGATGGCGCCATGAGTGTCTATCTCAACCGCTTTTTAAATGTTCCACCAGCACGAATTCCTGAACCAAAAGATATTACAGAGAACCCAGAGAACTTGCTTAACCAACTACCAGATTTATTAGACCGTCAGCAACAAGTAAACGAAGCTGGGAAATTAGTTGCTCAGTATCTATATAGTGGTGGCAAACCAGAGTTATTGATGGCAATGTTAGGTAAATTAATGTTGCGAGAGAACCGTGATTTCCACGTTATTCAAGAAATAGAAGCAGCCTTTAGACAATATCATTTATTAGGTAAATCTCATAAAGAAGGCGCCTTTCACATTTTGATTGCGGCAACAAGGTATTTAGCGGCACATGCTCCAACAATGCGCGCGCAAGCTCAAACTTATCAAATGGCTTACCGCTTACACAGAGGTGAGCTATTGTTTGAGGATAAGTAGCAAATTTTACATTACTATTCAGCTTTTTTGGTTACTGTTGATATTTATGGTGCGTAACGCTACAAGATTATTCGCTTCGTTGAAATATTGTTATAGCGTTACGCACCCTACGTACATTTACTTGTGTGTTTGCTCAACTTCTCCATGAGCTTTGAGCAGTGCTGAAAACTTTCGTCGCATTAAGATACCAGGTTTATCGGTCATCATGTGCTGTTCTTTGGTAATATCAAGCGGCACGTCATAGTCAGTTGTTTCCAAAATGACCTTATCTTCCAAAGTAACCGCGCGGTCAAAAGCTACTGCATTTTCTGCTTTTGTTTCGGCTTCTGTATCGTTACGTAAACAAAATTGTACTATTTGAGAAGTCGAATCGTCGATTGGTGTGGCTGTATTTACAACAATATGAACTAAACCGTTAGGATAACCGATTCGTAGTTGGGCTGTAAATGGCATGTACCAAGTCATATGCATTGTTCGCACTACCTGGTTTTCTTCAATTTTAAGGTTTTCTTGCTGTAATTTGGGGTTTGTCACTCCTAACACCGTCCAAAAATCAATTCCCCACTCGTGTTCCTGCAATTCCATTTTATCGGGAGTTGGATGTTCCTCACTGCCGAAAGTCGTTGTATGTACAAACGTTGGGTGTGCAGTGTCAAACTCGTTTTCCATGACTCGCAACCCAGCACACTTCCAAGGTTCGTAAAATTCTTGAATTAAGCGA
>NZ_JBXXZH010000274.1:0-11395 GCF_059640475.1 Calothrix sp. CBUCES-K 9914 | reverse complement strand
TCTAAAGCTTCTTTTTCACGTTCAGGTAACTTATTGTAAACCTGACCTATATTGTTGAGAGCTTGAGCTATACCAGCTTTGTCATTAAGTCGGCGCCTAATTTCCAGCACTTTTTGATATGTAGCAAGCGCTTTCGGAAATTCCCCGCGACGATACTGCTGTACACCTTCTTGAAAAAGTTTATCTGCTTGCGCTTTTTCATTCGATGTTGTTGCAGTTTGCGCTCTTGTATGCTTTAATACTATGTCACTTGCTGCTAACCCGACACAAGACATTGAAATTACCAAGGCGGTAAGAGCAAAACTCTTTCTTAAATTAGTCATAACTGCTTGAAGCGTTAGTATCGTAGATTGCTTACTATATCTTGTATATTTCTGGCACCGCAGAAGTTATGCAATAATTTAAGCTTTACAGACCGTATAAGAGTGTTTTAATCACAATTTCCCCGAATAAATATCGTAACTTCTATCTTGCACTTACATTTTGGCATGTAATATTAATTGCCGAGTCTGTAACGGAACTCATACTCGCCTAGGACTAAAAGTCCCTAGGCTAATAGTAAAAGTCCATTTAAATGGACTGTGTTTTATAGTATTATTAGACACATGTTTTTTTAATCAATAATTAATACGTAGAGGTGAAAGATGTCAGGTAAGATAATTTTTTTCTTGGACTACTAACTAGTGCTGAATCAAAATAGTGTAAAAAATTAGAAAATTAGGTTATGCTAATGAATTACTAGTACACAATGAGTTTTAAAGGGTGGGCGCCGAAAATCAAGGTGATAAATCAAGTGTTCAAGAATCAAGTTACTTGTTCCGCGCGGACGATAATTATAGAATAGGAAATCCAATCGGGTTTGAGCTAGACAGTGAACTAGCACTCGAAGCCAATATTTAATTAAAGTCCATTGGAACATGTTCTTGATAAAGAGCCTGGGCAAACAAGCAGGTATGTGTCGTTTTCTAATGCTATATCTATTAAGGGTCAAGGTGGTGCAAAAAAGTTTACAAGGTAACAAAATACTCAAAGTCTCTGTAGCTGCGTTACAACAACTAGAAGCTTCGGGTAAAATCAAAATATATGGATGAATTACATACAGCATTGACTGAATTACAAAATTCAAATGCAGAAATTAGAGAGTTAGCGCTGGATAAAATAGGCACTCTCAAACCAAATAATGCTTTTGAAATAATACTTCCTTTCATTGATGATGCAGACCCAGAAGTACGCGGTACGGCAGCTTGTAATTTAGGAGATATTAGCGACACTAGAAGTATACCTTATCTAATTCGACTAGCTGAAACAGACTTGTCAGAAAAAGTGCGCTCTGAAGCGTTATCTGCTTTGGATAATTTTAAAAGCGATGAAATTTTCAATTGTTTATTAAATGAAGTATATCGAGAGAAAGAATCCCGTAGACCTAGACAAATAGTTGCGAAACAGCTTCAACACTACGATAATAATCAATCAGTAGATGCATTAATTTTCTTGCTATTAAAAGATGATGATGTATATGTACGTATTTTTGCAGCAGATTCTCTTTTTGCATTGAATAGCCAGAAGTTAGAGCCAGTTTGGAAACAAGCTTTAGAAGATGAAAGTACTTATATTATAGAAGTTGCTGAAAAAGCACTTCGTAATTTACAAAATTCTACAAATCTAATTGAAGCAAGTGTAACCGCGCGGGCAGAAAGAAAAAGTGGCGCCGAGTAGTTGCTATAGTGATGCTTACCATTGCGAGTTAGTCAGTACATATAAATTAAAACAAATGTTCTCTACAGTTTGTAATAAATAACTTAACCGTTACGTCCATTAGCCTAATAAGCGCTTAAGTTGTTTATACACTTCATCATCGTTACGCTTTCCGACTAAAATTATTTCAACCAAGTCAGCATCAGCATCAAATCGGTAAACGATACGATATTCACCTGAGTCTACACGATAATATCCTGTGTAACCAGCTAATTCTTTATAATCAGCAGGTAAAGGATCAACATTTAATGACATAACTTTTTTAGCTATCTGAGCAGCAATCTTAGGTTGTAGACCTTTAATAAACTCAAGAATTGTTTCTAGACCATCAAGTTTCGCCATACTATCAACTATCATTGTCAAGCGCAGCCAATCGCTTGAGTTCTGTCATAAACTTTTCTGTACCAACCATCTTAGAATTGGAGAGTGCTGCTTGGGCTTGTTGTCCTAAAATTAAATCTTCAATTAGCGTAATTTTATCCATCAGTTTTTCATAATTTTCAACTGACATAATAACGTAGCTCTTTTGAGATTCTTCAGTCAGCAAAACAGGTTCAATATCAGCTTGATGTAATACTTCGCTGTTGGTTTGTTGAATTTCTTTAAGAAAAAAGCTCCGCATTTTTACAACTTTCTCATAAACTTTTAAATATATTCTACTATATGGGAGCAGCGATTAAGCGACATTAGTGCCGTCTCGTATTGAGCGTTTTATTTTTGATACGGTTTTCTGGAATGAAAAGTAGTGACAACCGAACAATTTACGTATCACACCATAACTGACATCTTATACCTCTACGTATTAATTCTTAATTGCAAACATATATGTATTTAATAATACTAATGCACATAGTCCATTAAAATGGACTTTTGCTATTAGTCCTAGGCAGGTATGAGCGTAGTTATAGACTCTGCAATTAATATTACATGCCAGAATGTAAGAATGTTTAGACCAGGGTATACTTTAACGTGGCGCCTGCTTTGCGAAAAAGTCAACAAGCTACATTAACAGGCGCCTATTACCCTAATTACATGCAGCATTGACTGAATTACAAAATTCAAATGCCAAAACGCGCGTGACCGCAACTAAACAAGAGCGTAGGGACTATGAACAATACACAAACTCCTGATGAAGATAATGACGATTTGCTACTAGAATATAGCTTTGACTATAAAAAAGCTCGTCCGAACCGTTTTGCAGAACAAACACATAAATCTGTTACCGTAACTCTTGATGCGGATGTTGCCAAGGTTTTTAAAACATCTGAAGCTGGTGATGCGTGTTTGTAGTGTGGGGCACTTAAGCAGTCAATTGTGCGTGAAAGCACTTGAATTGTTCGTTACATTGCTTGATTGTAATAGCTTTCACACACCCTACCCAATTTTTTGTTGGCGCCTATATACAACACTTAATCCCTTGTAATTCAGTTGAAAACTAATTTAACTGGATTGCACGCATGAGCAAACCCTTCCGTGTAAACTATTTTTATGAAATCATATAGCCTTACAATAAATAAATATACATGGTACAAATATCTCTAATTGCTCAAGGACTGCCAATGATTAACTTACAAGGGGTCGCTGTCTTGGACGGTGAGATAATTGTGCCAACTTTAGATAACCGTTTGGTGCAGGTAAGTCCAAACGGAGATATAACAACGCTTGCGAATGTATCTCGCTATGGAATACCCTTTGGGATAGTTGAGAAAAATGGAAATTTTTTAATTACCGTATCTGGAGAAGAAATTGGTGATAGGTTATTGCGCGTTACTAAAAGTGGGTTTTTCTTTACTGTTGCTGACTTAGAACCGATATGTGGTAGTTTTGGCGGACCTTTCGGAGTTGCTGCGGGTAATAATTTTGATGTTGTCGCAATTGCTACTGATATTTCTAATTCTCAAGGTTGTTTAATTCGTGTGCAGCGTGGTCGTGTTTCTGTTTTTGCTGACACAGGTAGTTTTGGTGTTCCTTTCACGGTAATAGCAACTCAAGATGGGTTTATTGCTGGTTGCGAGACAGGTCAGTTGTTGCATGTTAGTTTGGATGGAAAAATTATACCGTTTTTAAATTTAGCTGATGCGGGTTTTGGAATACCTTTTAATTTAATTCAAGTCAGCGCCAATTTAATTATTACTTCTAATACTGGAAACCTTTTAGAAGTTGACACTGATGGAAAAATTTCTGTTATTGCTGACCTTGGCGCCCTTGGTTTTGGCATACCGTCTGGAGTGGCTGTTTGGAATGATGGTTACATTGTGACTACTAATGCAGGAAATTTGCTGCGTATTACAACAAATATTTCTTAAGGTTTGTACAAATTTAAAGAATTTAGCTTTGCTTAACATCAAATTTTCTTTCTTTGTGTCCTTTGTGTGCTTTGTGGTTCATCATATTAAAATTCAGTTAGATGTACAATATACTATCCGTTACATCCGTTCATCATCCGTTGCCAACCTACAATTTACTAATTTACATCTCCTATGTAAATTTGATTGTTTTGGTTGATTAATAAATGTTTTAAGGGACTGGGATATATACGATATTCATGTATCTTTGCAATAGGCAACCACTCGACTTTTTCTTGTCCATCATCAGGTAGTGTCCCATTCCCTACAATGTAATCATCGGGGATGCTACAGGCAAATATAAAATCTATAGAGTGAACAAGTTTACACCATTCAACATCGGTACAATCTTCTAAATGGTTTTTCCCAATAAACTCGCGCACAAATACTAAGTTATGAATTTTTACCAAGGCGCCTATTTCTTCCAAACATTCGCGCTGTAATGCTTGTTCTAAACTCTCACCGTGCTTTTGTCCACCACCTGGTAACAAATACCACACACCGATAACATCACGTTTAGTGATTACCAGCAGATGGTTGTCTCGGATGATGAGTGCTTTAGCAGCGTTTCTTATGGGTCTGGAATGGTCGGGCATTTTTTATACCCCTCGAAAGTTACTGTGTTTTATGGTTAGATTAATAAGATACACGTAATTTGAGAATTTTTATAGTCAATCTGGCTCTAGTTAGATGTATTTATAGATAAGATAGAGTTTAATTTACTGCTGTTGTTTTTTGAGATATTATATTTGTGGATGCAATATTAGAGCGCACGCACCAGCTTAAGCAAGATTTAATCGATTTTGTCATGGATGCTGAAGGTGAAATTGCCCAAGCTTTGGAAATCTATGCTGCAATTCAAGCACGTCGGGGTTCAGGCGATACTGTTCAACGCGATATGATTATCGATGGCTTTATTACCGAGGGTAAAGTTGGGGGTAAGGCGCCGCTCGATATTTATTTACACGAAACCAAATTACCACAAGCTGATACTGACTTACTTCAAAACTGGCGCCGGAGTTTCATCGGTTTATTTACAGTATCTGAAGTACTACCTGATGGGTTTGAGTTGACAAACTGGTTAACAGAGAAGCGCTATATTGTCAAGCCAGATAATCAGCGGATGCTACAAGACTTATCAAGATGTACAGTTGGAGAGATTTTACTTAGTCGTATATCTCCTGTTACTGACACTTACTGGAGTTTTTCGGGGCCTTGTTCTGTAATGGGTAAATTAGGTAGACCAAAGTTAGCTGTAGCTATTGGTAAATTTAAAGACAACCATCGTAATCATTTATATAGTGATGCTCCCGACTTACTGGAAGAAGCTTGGCTATCTGTAGAAAAGTATCACCAACAGTTTGTTGACTTTTTTGGTAGTGATGAAGTCACAATGCCGGGATACCAGCTTAGTAAAAAAATGACAGAGTTTCAAGAAATTCTCACACAGAAGCAATTAGAACAAGCAGGAGTTGATAGCTCTAAATCCTTGACAGAAATAGCACAATCTGCAGGTGTAGATGAAGACGAAATCAAAGCTGCTGCTACGGAATTAGGCGCCGACTCTAGTGTTGTATCACAATTATTCGATGCTAAAAACCCTACAGGTAAAATGGTGGCGCCAAAAGTTGAATTACCCCCAGACCTCAAAAAAGCAGAGCAACTAACGGCAATATCACACCCACGTTGGGGACAAATGCTTTTACCAACTTATGCCAAAATGAAGTCTATATTAACCGCAGACGACTGGCAAAGCATCGAAGGCGCCGAGAAACTAGTACGCTTTTACATCGAAGACAAAACTATCAACGCTTTTATTTGGCGCCGTTTAGCACAAGAATATCCCACACAACTAGAAAAAATCCTACAAACAATATTAGGGCGCCCCGACTTCAACTTAAAAAGCAACCTAGATGAACTATTAGAAAGCAACCATAAACTCCTAGAACCAGAACTACCAGAAATAGCCAGCGTACCTGTACATTTAAACAACCTCTTCCAAGAAGCAGTCACAGAAGTCAGTAAATCTAAACCCAAAGGCAAAAAACCAGTAGCAAAAAAAGGCTTCTCATCATAACCTCGTAGCATAGGCATCCTGCCTGTGCTTTGTATAAAATCTATCTTTAGCCAGATGATATCTCATAACTAACTTAGATAAAAACAGTACCTAGGTTTTAGATTCCAACTTTGTCATTAATTCTAAGAAAATAGGCACCATTTTTTGATTTCTGCTACTTTACCACAGAGACGCAGAAGAAACAGAGAGAAAATGCCTATCCTTAAAAAGAATAATATCGACAGCGAAAAAGTTTGTTATCCGAAATCGTTGCAGTATGAATTGAAGTTCAAGTTATTAAATAGATTTCAATTTACCAGGTGTACATATGGCTTCAAACCGAATAGTTTTTGTCAAAGACACAACTATCAAGCAAGAACCTGTCCAATCAACTCAACTACCAAGTGATAGACGGCAAAGCATTCCCGGAGGTACTACATTAGTAATACAATCCTACAGCTTACCTCCCGGCAACAACGACCATTACAAAATTACCTTACAAAACATCCAATTCAAAGGTTTTAGTAACTGGTTCGCATTTGCAAAAGATGTACAAATCATTCAAGAGCCAATAGTTGCTGCAACCAGCGTTGAATCTGTAGTTGCCAAACAAACCGAGAAAAACGTCGTTAAAATTTCAGTAGACCGCAACACACTCGGAACTCAGCAAGGTTTTCTCAAATTAGTTTTCAACGTTGACACATTTATTAAACGTCAACCAATAGACTCTAACGTTCTAAATGACCAGTCCAAACAGTTAATAGCTGCTGGTACAGAATTAGTTCTCGCTACTAGTTTACCTGACAACACTAATACAGTTAGACTACCAATTCAAGATAACCACGTGAAATTTTCACTTGATGATATTGAAATTAAAGGGTTTTCACAAGATTGGTATGCATTTGTTAAGCATGTAGGTATTCAACGTGTAGGTTAAAAAATCAACCCTGTAGCACAGGCGTCTCGCCTGTGCAGTAATATTATTTTTACCACAGAGACTTCTAGGACACAGAGATAAGAGTTAGGAGAATTAGTATCTGGTGCCAACCCTCCAAATTTAATGATACAGAGCAAAGCGTGGTCTGTTTCTCTCGTGGTCTCTGTGGTAAAATTGCCGCACGCTACTGCACAGGCGAGACGCCTATGCTACAACACACTAAAATAAATGACATTATATTCACATTATATATAGTTAAGTTCGGCGCCCTACTGTTTATTTATTGGGTCTGGTATGATGACATCTGGTTTGTTAGTACTATCTAAAGTTTGGACGGTAAAAACTTGGGGTGGTGTTGCGTCGGGTGGATAGAGAAAGTCTACTTCTACAAGGCGCCTTTGTCCTGGTCTAAGTGGTAGTGCGACTAAAGACTCACCTCGTTGTCCGCGTTTTTGTACTAAATGTATATAGTTAGTTTGGGCTTTTCCTAAGTCGTCACGGTATGTTACCCTTACTGTTCCTCTAAAAAATGTGGGACGCGCGGGTGTGGCAAGGAAGCGTAGTTCTTTTTTACCTAGCTGGTCTTCTTTTAGTGGTGTTTGAATTGAGAGACTGACCGTTTGAACTTTATTTGTATTGTTATATAACGGTAATTTTAAGTTATATTGCACGCCATAGTTACCGTGGGCAACATATGCTGTGTCTGGATAGCGAACTAACATAGGTGCGCTTTGAATTTGGTTTGTTCCTAATGTTCCACCGTGAAGTGTGCTTAAACCGTAGGAGAATGCTTGTCCAGGTTGAGGAATTGTTAAATATCTGGTTTTTGCAGTATCTGTAAGCAGCGCGCGCCAATATGAACCTCTCGATACTCCTGCGACTCTTCCATATTTTCTCGGGCTTGTTTGTTCTAAGGGGGTAGGTGCTATATCGCGCGGCGTGGATAATTCACCGTTATCTAATATATTACGCCATTCTTCTATAGTAGGCGCCCGTTCTGTACCATCAGTATTTGTACGTGCAGGCGTTGCTAACGAAGCTATATATAATCTGCCGTTACTTTGTAACCTCGCATATGTAGAACGACCATTTAAGGGAGGTGTTAATCCTTGCACTGGTATCGGTTTATTTAGCAACATTTGATACTTACCTGGAGGAATGACAATTTTATCTGGAAAAATATCTTGTCGTAAACCTCGCAAAACATCACTTGTGACTCGACTACCTGGACCCGCGTAAACATTATTTTCTGTGTTTAGAGCGAAGGATGGCAACTCGATAAAAGGCGCATCTGGTTGACTTAAATAACTTGCTCCTTGAAGAACGCTAACTGTAATCGGTTTTGTGCCAGGATTATATAAGATGATGCCGACGTAGAGTGACCGTAAGTTATCTGCTGTCGGCGCCCCAAAAACGTGATGGGCAAAAACATCAAACCTCCCATTAAAAGGAAAGTTTAAATGGGCTGCTGGACTTTTTTTGCCTGTGCCTGGAAAAGTGGAAAGTAGAATACCCTCATTGACAACTTTCTCAGGACTATTGCTATTAAATACAGGTACACTATCCAAACTACCTGAAAGCGGTCTTACTTCTTGAGGAATGACAATTTCTTCGGGTGGAGGTGGAGGGGGAGTTGTCTGAGCAATAGGAGAAATTAGTAAGATTGGTAACATATACTGACATATTTTACTTTTTCAAGACGCTAGCCACTTTAGGAAAGTGCCAGCCGCTCTATAACTAATAGAAAGTCTTCGACGATAACCCGTATATTATCCTCTGTCAATACTGGTACGTGTATAAATATGCAGCTGCAATTTATCGAATTTTTGAGTAGGTAATCTAAAACAGAATAATAAAGTCCTTCGCACACAAACTTTCCACAGTCGTGACTGATCTCTAACCCTTGGCACGGTGCCACCAACTCTTCTAAATTTACTTGTGTATGTAATGTAGTTTCTTGATAATCTTCTGGTAACATGCTCATACTACAATTATGCAAGGCAGATGTACTACGAGCATTTGATTCAACGGTTAATTGGTCGCGACTTTCAGCCATGCCACAGCAGATTATATAGTCAGGTAGGGTTTCGCTGATTTTGGCTATTACTTGTTGGGCAGCAGATTCGATGTCTACAGGTAGTTTTCGTAAAGTAGTTAAGGCATAGGGTAGGGAACTGGAGGTAACTTCCTCTAACAAATCATCTGACGAATTTGATTTGTGATGTGGAAGCCAAATGTCAAAAGAAGTTAATAAGAATCTTTTCGTCATAAAGAATATTATTTACAATATAAAAAGACTCCATGATAAATCTTTAATAAGGAGCAGGTCAATGGCAGTGATTGCAGTCGTAGATTACGACATGGGAAATTTGCACTCCGTCTGTAAAGGACTGGAAAAAGCTGGTGCTACTCCTAAAATTACGGCGACTCCAAAAGTTATCGAACAAGCGGATGCCGTCGTTTTACCTGGTGTTGGCGCCTTCGACCCGGCTGTTCAACATATACGAGCGCGCGGTTTAGAAGCACCGATAAAAGCAGCAATAGCATCGGGGAAACCTTTCCTTGGCATTTGCCTAGGACTGCAAATTCTTTTTGAATCTTCCGAAGAGGGAACAGAACCCGGACTAGGAATAATTAAAGGAAAAGTTAGGCGTTTCCGTCCAGAAGCTGACATTACAATTCCTCATATGGGTTGGAACCAACTCGAAATTACTCAACCGAAAAGTGTAATGTGGGAACATTTACCCCCACAACCTTGGGTTTATTTTGTTCATTCATATTATGTTGACCCGACCGACCCAACTATTCGCGCAGCAAATATTACTCATGGTTCACAAACAATTACCGCTGCTATCGCGCGTGATAACCTTATGGCCGTACAGTTTCACCCTGAAAAATCCTCTAATGTCGGATTGCAAATCCTCTCTAATTTCGTCTCACAAGTTTGGATACAAGTTGCCGCTTAGTGAAATTTTGGATTTTTGATTTTGGATTAAGTTGTCATTTTTGTCTTGTGTACTACACAAGTAAATTATTATGACCTTCTTCAATCTATACAGTTTTTTGGTAAAATCTAGACAGACTTTACTGCAAAAAGTAATCCGAAATCCAATCTAAAATCCAAAATCTAAAATCCAAAATTTCTAATGAGCCTGAGAATCTACGGGAATCGGCTGTTAAAAACTTTACCAGGGTTAGATACCCGTCCAACTTCCGCGCGGGTGAGAGAAGCATTATTTAATATTTGGCAAGCAGATAAAATACAAGGAAAAAGCTGGCTTGACATATGTACAGGTAGCGGTTCGATGGGAGCAGAAGCACTATGTCGAGGCGCCAGTTTTGTAGTGGGAATCGAAGAATCAAGTCGCGCGTGTGCATTAATTAGTCAAAACTGGCAGCAAGTAGCATCAGAAGACCAAACATTTCAGATATTGCGTGGTGACGCACTAAAAAAGCTGCCCAAACTAGCAGGACAGCAGTTCGACTGTATCTACTGTGACCCACCATACGCAGCAAAGTTATACAGACCGATATTAGAAATAATTGCAAAGCATCAACTATTACATCCAGATGGCGAAATAGCTATCGAACACAGCCCACAAGAATGGGAAGCGCTGCATATACCATCATTAGAAATTTGTCGTGAAAAAGTCTACGGAAGTACCGCACTTACATTTTACCAAAGAGAAGAAAATAGTGCTGAGTGCTGAGTGCTGAGTGCTGAGTGCTAAGTGCTGAGTGCTGAGTGCTGAGTGCTAAGTTGTTATTTCTCACTATTAACTTCTAACTCCTAACTCTTAACTTCTAACTTACTCAGCACTCAGCACTCAGCACTTTTTCTAGCTCTTATTTATTCCCAACTGATCGCCACGCTTGTATTGGACATAAGCCTTGTAGAAAAGACCTGCGAGGGTAACGGGAATTAGACCAATCACAATACCACACAGTAAAGGTTCAACCACTTTTAATCTCCTTGTAGAAATTATTTAACATTTGTATCTGTTGTATGATTCTACCAAATTTGGTAGAGATACCTCGCTGTATCTAGCTTACAGCCAAAATTTTGCCGTAAAATGATCTTTTTGCGCTTGCACAGAAAGCTAAGAACTTTTAAGCTATGTGTAGGAAATGAAATAAAAACTTTTTGTAAACCTTAAATTTAAAAGTAAACGTTTTGGATAACCAGATTACCACACCCTCGATTCTTGTACAGCGAGCCATTTTAATGGTGCTGTCAATCTTACTTGCTTTTATAGTAGGCATGTTTGCTGTGCGTGCGGTGCAAAACTCTGACCCATACGT
>NZ_JBXXZH010000273.1:0-11495 GCF_059640475.1 Calothrix sp. CBUCES-K 9914 | reverse complement strand
TCGTAAATGTGCCAAACATTTCTGTTGGGCTTTTACGTCATAACCGTTATAAACACTATAATCGTCAGAGCTAAGTACGCCATTATAATTTGAGCCAAGAATCATTTCTAGCTCTGCCCGCGAGCGAGTATCTGCCGCATGGAACAAAGCGAAATCAGTGTTTGCGAAAATCCACAACCATTCTTTTACACCTTTAACAATCCAAGGTGTTTCGTCAGAATGTATATTAGGTTGCGTTAGTTGTATCCAATCTTTTAGCTCGTTAACGCTTTTACTTACTGCTGTATCTATTCGCTCATTAGTGTTTACTAGGGTTCCAACACCTATATCAATTTCTCCTAGTTCCCACAAAAGTTCTTGTTGCTTTTCATAAGGTAAATGCCCATAATTATTTACCCATCCCAAAAAAGCTTGCAGTTTTACACCTATATCTTGACCTGGTACTATATCAGGTGCCCAATCAGCTGTTTGTTTATTTCCACAACTAGAGCATACACAAGTATGGCGGTGATACTCAACTACTTCTATTGGGCGTTGTACTAATTGAGCTACTTGCTGCGTTTCGATTTTTATCGGCTCTCCTCCAAAGCTTGCGTGACCACAACAACCACAAATTTCGGGGCGCAAAATTTCAAAGCGATCTACTCTACCAAAACCCTTGCGAGTTTTACCTGGATGTCCTGGTTGTCCACCTGCTTTACGTTTCGGCGCCTCTGGTTCTGAGGCGCCATTATCTTCTTTCTTCTCTGATTTTTTAAGCATATCTCCCGATGGAGGTTTGGATGATGTTTTACTGTCTAGGTCTCTGCCAACTTTTAGGCGTTGTATTTCAATCTCAAGCTCTGTGATTACTGTGCTTAACTTTTGGATAGAATTTGCCTGCTCAATAACTATATCTACCAATTGTCCCTGTGACAATTGGAGAAGACTTTCACGGTTTTGTTCAAGAGGCTGATGTTTATCCATGTATATAATAATCAACCTCGGATGTTACAGTTGTCAATACTTCAAGAGCTTGTAGACGTTATGCCCCTACTTTTTTATTTGATTTTTATGGCGCTGTTACCCCCCTTGGGGGGTCACTCGCTTAAAATTTTGGCAAGGAGACCATACTGAACCTGAATCCTTACAATGGAGTAGCATAAAAACAAAGTATCGGCGCAAATTTAACACCAACATTGGAAAGAAAATACTCAGACCAAGTATAAGGGACTTCCAAAAATTAAATTCTTCATATTGTGGAGCAGGCATCCTTGCCTGCCAACGTTTAGAGCGGGCTTTTGATGCCCACTCCACTCATATAATTGTGAAGATTTTTTTATATGCAAGTCCCTAAGAGAGCGGCGCCTCCCGAACTACATCTACCTGCCCGCGCGCTCTTTTCAGTAAAATCTGATGCCTATATAAGCCAAAAACAGAACATGAGTCTTACGACACGACCCGACATATGAGTAAAGGTTTGCATCTTCATATAAAAATCAATACCTTCGCCAGATTTATGAGTCAGAACGTAGTATAAACGCTTGTAGAATTAAGGTTTTTTCGTATAAGAGAAACAAGCGCTATAATTTCCAGACTAGTTAAAAACTCCGTCCCGTTATTCCGCACCGGGTTTTTAGATTAAAACCTTGATGCATAAGGACTCTAGGTTCAACGCCTAGCAGACAGATTCAATATTTTATTTGACTGTAAACGTTGACGGCAAAAGCATTTTTGCCAATCATACTTTTGGCGAAGGTATTGAAAATGGAATCTATTTTTGCGTCGAATTAACACATGCAGATGTAGTCCTTACTGCCGATGGAGTCGATGAAGGAACTTGGGTAACAAGAAGAATTTCACCATTGGCATTTTTCACAAAACCCTGTGCCTCGATGATGGGAGATGAGGAAGTAGGCTTAGGCTGTATGGGCACAAAGTCCTGTACCCCTAGCGTATTTGGGGATGCGTCCAACGTTACAAGTGTATGAGTGTCAATTTTTCCAGGCATTGGTTCCAGTGGACTCGGTGGTAAACTGCCTCGTCCCGTAACAGTGAAAGAATTATCTAGAAATCTACTTCCAGATTTACAATTAGAAGCTATTTGTTGCGATGCATCTACTAAACCAGATGGTAACTGTACTAAACCGCGACCTGGGTCTACATCAGGTGTGTTAATTATTACTTCGCCAGTCAAACCAAACTCGGAACTGGCATCGATATTATTAGTCGTATTCGCTGGAACAGAAAGACCTTCAGCAAGATTGAATATAGTGCGGGCATTGATGTCAATTTTGCCACCTTGCCCTTGGAATGCATTGGCAATAATATCGTTATTTTGGTTTTGGGAGGCAACGATAAAACCATTGGGTGCATTGATGCTAATATTGCCACCGTTTGCTTGGTTGAATGCTTGGGCAGAAATCAAACTTTGATTTTCCAATCGCAACAGTTTGACATCATTTAGCTTGATATTTGCACCTTCACCAGCGTTTGTTTCTGCGGTGAGTTTTCCTTGGTTGAGACGAATTTGATTGGCATTGACTGTCAAGTCACCTGCTGCACCTGTTCCTTTGGCACTTACTGTCACTTCTCCACCATTGCTGACATTGAGGGTTGGAGTATTGACGATTAAGTTGCCTGCATTGCCACTCGCTTGTGCTTGTGAAAATAAAGTACTGGGGATAGTTTGACCCGCAATATTTCCAGTTCCCAGTATATCGACAGATTTTTTGGCATTGACTGTTAAAGTTCCACCATTTCCAGAAGCGAAGGAACCAGATTTTACTTCCCCACCATCTCGAATGATTAAACGTCCCACATTTAATGTGGAGTTATTAGGCAAACCCGAACCAAAGTTATCTGCCGAAATCCTTGCACCTTTTTCAACAGTTAGCGTACCTGTTGTTAGGTTCAAACTACCGACGTTACCAGTCGCGTCAGGTTCAGCAGAAACGAAAAGACCACTGCGATTTTTATCAAAAGTAGATGCAGTTGCATCTGGTGAAGTCCCACTTAAAAGAATTAAATCTGTAGCGTTAATACTTAAATTTCCGCCATTACCAGCTTTACGTGCTACTGTCGATATCTGTCCTCCACCTGTGACTATTAGATTTCTTGTGTCAATATTTAAACTACCTGCATCACCCGCATTATCTACAGCATCTTTTCCTACTTGTGCAAAAATACCACTTTGTTGCGAATTGTTAACTGGAGTCTGTCCAATAATTTCTACAGAATCTGATGCTTTAATTGATATATTACCAGCTTGACCTGCTCCAAAAGTTGAAGCATCAATACTAGCTCTATCTTGAATAATTAGTCGCTTCGTTTCCAATATTAAATTTCCACCACTACCCGTAACATTATTGCAATCAGGAGAGATAACGCAAACTTGAGAAGCAATAAAAGAAAGTGAACCATCAGATGCAGTACCAGAAAGCTTTATGCTTTCACCTACTTTCAGCAATATATCCCCTGCTTTCCCCTGACCTTCTGCTAAAGAACCAATACTAGAGCCACCACTAACTTCTAAGGAATTATTTGCATTGATAAAAATGTTTTCTCCTGTTTGAGAACCGAATGTGATAGAAAAAATGATAGAACTATCTGAAAGAGAAATATTTTTACCAAATACTTGAACGTTACCACCTGTATCGCCACTAGTATCTAAGTTTGCACCTTGAGAAATCTGAATATTACTAAAATTTCTAGTTCCTGAATATTCAAAAGAAAATCCTTTGTCAATTTCAGTTAAACCAACCAAACCATCTGCTGCAACACTGCTTAGTTCAATTCTTCCCCCATTTGCTGTTAAATTTCCTCCATCTATAAAAACATTACCACCTACCAATGCCAGAGTTTTGCCATTTTGAACCTGTAAACCAACAGGCAAACCAAGAGTATTAAGCTTATTATTGAGACTTGCTTGCGAGCGATTAATTATTTCTCCAGGATTTGCTCCAAATTGCAAACCTACTGGTACGCTGACTGTTAATAATGGGCTTGTTCCTGGTTCAGTAGCACTAAATACTGAACCATCTGCAAATTTAATATTATTGGCTGTAGTTGCAACAAAAGAACCACCAATATCCAAACTGGCATTTTGTCCAAAAATAATCCCCGCAGGATTCAAAATAAATAAATTAGCTGAACCGTTAGCTTTAATAATTCCATCTATATTTGCAGGGAACCCACCTGTTACCCTTGTGATTATATTTTTGATACCAACATCGTTATTGAAAAATGCTGTGTCACCAGTTATGTTTGGAGTAATTGCGGAAAATGAGAAATCTTTGAAGCTATGATATAAGTTATTTCCATTTTGCGTGCCACCTTCTATTACCTTGATATTTCCCTGAGTGGAAACTGTTGAATTAACAGGGAGTGTTGCATCTGGGGTAATATCTGCAAGAGCAGGAAGAAAAGGTATTAGGCATAATACACAATTACCTAATCCATATAAACTAAATTTGTAAAAGTTTACGAATCTATTTTTCATTTTGAAAATGCACGCTTATGATAATTTCTACAATATCATAAATAGGTCTTATTTTTAAATATATTAAAGCTACTCGTATTCATTTTTAAGGAATACGAGTAGCTTGCTTTACATGGGGTACTCGTATTAAGTAAGTAAATAAAAACAATTAGTTATTCAGTTTGAGAATTTGCTCTTTTTAATCGAAGCAAACCAGCACCAACTACAATTATTCCTATGATACTATTCGATTCAGGAATCTTGCTAGGTTCAGGTAAAGGATTTAAATCCACATAAAAATCTCTGCTATTATCATCATTCAATAATCCAAATATTCTCTGGAATTTTTCTAATCCTGATAAATCGTTAAGTAAACTAGCATCTTTTGACTGGACAAACCATGTTAGCTGAGGTACGCTGAAACGTGATCCACTACGACTTATTAAATTTGGAAATGTAACGTCATATTGAATTACATCTCCACTGTTGAAATCTATATTAAAACCGTTAACTTGTTTTTGAGCCTCAAAGTATTTTTCCAATTCATTTGGTGTAACTGGTTGCCCTGTACTACTAGATAATAAGTTTAAGTTAGAAACCTTTCCAGAGGAATCTATTGTCAATTTTGAAACTTTTATATTTCCTAAAGAACTTGTATCAGTGCCATCTAAAGGGTCGTAGAAGGGATAGTTAAAACCAGGAACTCTACGCTCAAAGTTTTTAATAGCTCCTTCAAATAAACCATTACTCCCATCAGGATTAGAATCAGCAACAGAGGTATTGAGTTCAAAATTAATTGTACTAGTATTTATTGATGTTCCTGATGCTTTAAAGAGCCTTCCTGCATTAGCAGATTCTACACTTGTGCCGATTGCTGTTACTAATGCAGCCATTCCAACAGCTACATTTTTCAATTTATTCAAACTCATTTTATAGCTCCCTGTATTGTAGTTTGTATTTAAATCTGTTCTCACTTGAGTAAATCTTCTTAATCAAAATCAAATCGTAGGTTTCTGTTGATTTACTATGCTTTCAGTGTTTTTGATAACCATAATTAAAATTTAATCACAAGTATCTGTAGAGATAACAGCCCTAATTAAAAACTTTACGCAAAAAATACGTGAATTTTAACTTAATTGCGCCATTTCCGCAGAATTGTGCCAATTTGGCAGAGTCAATAAAATTTACGAAGATGATAAAAAAATAAATCAAAAAATACGCATCTATCTAAAGAAATAAATTGAAAAAAGGCGCGATACGAAAGAAGCACACCTTTTAGGGTATCTCGGCAGCCACCCTACTCGCCTGACCAAGGATTTGACGACCCTGAAGTTGTACCAGTACTCAATAAACTGTTGTCCAAACAGCGCAATCAAGGTTGACATCAAATTCAAATTACCAATGCTTGCGCGCGCTGCGAGTTTGGGTATTGGTGCTAGGATACTTCTTAATTTTTAAATAAGTATTAGACACAGTAATTATCCGGTTGATAATTGTATAATTTAGCTCATTGCTAGCTCAATACGGGAATGTCAGCATGAAATCGTTCTTTTCTTCTTGCGTCTTAAAGTTCAATGTACTGATGGCTCTTTGTGCGTTAGGTGTAACCACAGTTAGTATTCCTGCAATGGCAGTTCCTAAAGAAGTTTGTGTTATGACATCATCTGGGGATGTTGTGTGTGGCAAACCTGTCCCGAAACCTAGTTCTACGCAAAAGCGTTCTCAATCGTATGAGAAGGAAGCGTATAACCTTACCTTTTTATTAAAAGGTTGCAAAAGGTCTGATGCAACCGTTAAATGCGATTTTACGGTAACAAGTAAAAAATTAGCAAAATTCAGCATGAAAGCATGGTACACTGCGATTATTGATACCGAAGGCAAATCTTATCCTGGTTCGCTAATAGATATTTGTGGTAAAAGTACTGACAATAATGTATGTGATATACACCCTGGAATTAATTATGCTTTAGTTCTTACTTTTAACAATGTCCCAGAGCAAATAACAACCGCTCCTCTTTTAAAGCTTTACGAAATCGAGTATCGTAATGTTTCTCTTTCAAACTGAGAGAACCTCTATAGGCATCGTGCCAAGATATGACCAAGAACCTGCATTCCGTCCTTGATACAGTCTCCAGAACTCAGAGAACGAATAGCTATAATTATAACTAGGTTACTTGGAGGATTATAATGCCAGATTGGAATGCTATTGAGAAATCCTTTTTAGCTTTATGGCGCCAACAACAACTAGGCGAACTTGCATCTTCTTTATCACGTTTCAAAGGGTGGTTACTCTTAGGTAGCGCAAATCGTGAGGTAGCTTCGGTTATTCTTGACGAAAGTATACTGTACGTTTCGTTACTTATGAAAGAAGGTATGGATTTAGAATTTCATGAACTTTATTCATCACTACTTGCTTGGCGCCATAACTGGTCAATTATTACTTCCCAAGAAGCCGAAATGAAGAAAACTTCCGAAACAAGCGCAAATTGGAGTGAAAAAGTATTAGATATGTCCGGTTTGCTCGAACTTGTTAAATAAGATAATTGATTGGCGCCTGTATTTTACATCCAGAAGTTAAATTAACGCTTCCTCGGCGCCTGTAATGTCCCATATCAACATATTTTAATAATTGCGCTTACTATACGCCGGACTCACATACAAACCTAGTAGTATATACGGAGCAATTATAGCTATTTACGTAAAAATGAATACTCTTAAGCATAATTATCGGGCGCCTATAGATGCATCACAACAGCGACTTTACTAACATTGTGATTGTATCCATAAAGGCGCAGAATAAATTGCATTACCACTCTGTTATTTAGACTGTGGTAACAAAATTAGCACAGGCTAGTGTAACGGAGATTAGTATAGAAGCTTACATCTAAAACGTCATTAATTTTGGGGAGTTCTTACAGATTTTGATCCCCCCTAGCCCCCCTTAATAAGGGGCGAATAAGAGCAGTTTTAAGCCCCCCTTCCACGCGGGGGGTTGGGGGGATTTTCTTTTACAACACCCCAGAATTAATGACACGGACTACTAGCTCCAGAGTTCACCTACCAAATTTGACAACAATTTGTTGTCAAAAACAACGGCGCCCACCAACCAATACGATTTGTAAAGTTCCCGAACAAGATACGCTTGTATACACGGACAGTAGTATGATTAGCAATTAGTTACAAATTTAAAACCCCTTCGTGGTGCGTCAACACCCAAGGGGAGTATGTCCCACAAATTACAAGGAAAGACACACAAAATGAATATTAACGATAATTTAGCAGTTTCTGCATCTGCTGAAAACAGTATTGCATCGAAAATTTACATTGATGACGCCTGGGTATATGAGGACAGATACGCGGCAAAACCCCAGCCCAAACAGACTTTATGGATTTCTCCCTCTTCGGAAGTCCCAGATTGCTTAACAATATTTAACATTTGTCGATTAGGAGAGGCGCCAGAAATACTACCAGGGCGCCACTTCATCATCGCGGAGAGAGACACACCCGAAGAATTAATTAAACTATGTGGCTGGCGCCTGGAGTTAGTAGAAGGCGCTGAGTGTTTGGTATATTCAGTACAAACAACCTTAGAAGCTTTACTAAGTCACGAATCTTCAACCATCCAAGAGGGTATTCTTCAAATATTAGAGTTTGCTCAACCTTTTGAAGACTGGGCAGCGCGCGTTGAACAACAACAGTTAGGAATTAGAGAAGCTGCTTCTATCGCGCGCGCGGTAATAGCCAACCTCCCAGAACCAGCTAGAAGTATTGAACTTGCAGCATTGAGACGGAGATGTAACGAAGCGCCGTACAATTGGAACCAACTAATTACAGCCCTTACGGCAGAACACCAAAAAGCGCGCGAGTCTGAGAAAGAACATCTAAAACGCTGCTATGAAAAAGAACCTGCTACCAAAGAATCCAAGCACTTACAGAAATTAAAGCTCATCGAACAAAAGTGGGGCGCCTCTTTAAAGTTCAACGAAGCACTACAACGTTTAGAACTTGATGGTAAACATCTTAAGCTCGACACCATCAAAACCAAAATCGCCATTGAATTTAATATAGATATCTCTAAAGAAGACGCGATTGATATTTTGTTTTACCTCGGCGCCTCTCGTGGTTATCACCCTGTCCGCAATTATCTCAACCAAGTCAACGTCCTTCATGCCAACGTTGATACAAGCATACTCGATGATATTGCAACTCGTTACTTTAACAATTCAGATGAGATTGCCAATATCTATATGAAGAAGACACTTATTGGCGCCGTTGCGCGTATCATGGAACCTGGTTGTCAATTTGACACGATAACCATTCTTTATGGATTGCAAGGCGCCTATAAAAGTACGTTTTGGAGAACATTAATTGGTAATGAAGTTTTTAGCGACTCGTTGGTTGATTTAGTAAACAAGGATGAATTAGCGAAGCTGCGGCGCTTCTGGGGGTTAGAGTTAGCAGAGATTGATTACCTGTTTGGTCAAAAAGCAGTAGAGTCATTCAAGAGATTTTTATCAGCACAAGAAGATACTTACCGTCCACCTTACGCGCGGGAGAATGTAACTATACCAAGAACTTGCTTCTTTGTTGGTACAACTAACAAAAAAGATATCCTGCAAGACCCTACAGGGAATAGAAGATATTGGGTGCTTGATGTTCGTACCAATCGTATCGATTATCTAAAACTCGAACAAGAACGAGATTTACTTTGGGCAGCCGCTGTCAAACTTTACCATGAAGGCGCCAAGTGGGATTTAACAGATGAAGAGAAACTATTATCCACAAGCTACAACAAAGAGTATGATTCTCAAGACGTTTGGACAGATTTGATTTCTAACTACATGTCAATTCGTCAGAAGGCAACAACTCTGGAAGTTATGACCGAAGCGTTACACATAGAAGCTGCTCAATGTGACAACCAAAAACAACGTCGGGTAGTAAGCATTCTTCAACGTTTAGGTTATGAATCAAAGACTGTTTCTCGTGGTGGTGTTAAATTGCGCGCGTGGGTTTACACTCATGATTTACCAGTAATAACTGACACTAATGTTACTCCCTGTTACCTCAATGTTACCTCTGACGTTACCGTTGAAAGTCAATCTACACAAGACATTCAGACTAAGGTAACGCCAGTAACATCAAATATTCAAGATTTTCAAGAAAAAGAAGAAACTGAACCAACTGTAGATTCTGGGGACTTTAATGAAAATGATGTTACCCCCGTTACCGCAAATGATGAAAACACCCAAAACCCTGATGAAAACGATGTTTTAGAGGGTAACGCGACGGTAACAGAAGCTAGGAAGGCGCCTGGATTTGAGATTGAAGGCGCCGATAATCTAGAAATCATCCAAGCTAATGCTCTTAATATCCGAATTGGTCTAGCTGATGGTGAATGGGAAATGATTGCAGCACTCACCTTCTATTGGAGCGATGAGTTTAAATCGGCAGTGTGGGCACAACTTACAAATGAAGAAATTGAAGCAATAGAACAACTCGAGGGCTAACTCGCAATAACTGAACGCATTCTTGGCGCCAGAAAATCACCGACCATTCCCCAGGAGAGCGAACTGTGGAAGAGGCGCCTATATACAAATATTTGTACTAAAAATTCTTGCTAACAGTTTGTAATTGCAGCGAGGGAGTTATGAGCGTTTCGGTTGAGTCAGTTGAATTAGTACATTTGAATAGACTTACAGAAGATGAAGAACAACAACGGTCAAGTACGCGCGCTGTTTAAGTTGGAACCATTGGAACAAATCGAAGTTTGGGAGCAAGCGGAATACAATCTCTCTATAATCGCATCACTAAAATTATGAAAAACCTAGATTTAGAGGAAGCGGCTTGGAGCGCATTAAAGCAGTTGGGAGAAATTAGGCGCTCGTATTTAACCGACCTGGAAGAGACATTTTTATTAGCGATGGAGAAAAAATATAATTCACCTCTAGAGGTTTAATGGTACGGCGCCTGTAGTTCAAGTCCCTAGATATTTGAGTATTTGAGAATTGGCGCCGTGAGCATGATAGTTTTGAGAAGGCGCCATAAATCAATTAAGCCTCTATAATTTTGTGCTTCAATATATCAAAGATTTTGTATTTTTTATTTGACCCCTATTATAGAGAATAATATCGCTTAGTTGCAGACTTTTTTCTGATATATCTATAATTAAATCGTTTATTACATGTTGAATTTCTTCACAAGATTTACAAAACATCAATTTTTTATCCATATTAGTTAATATCTGATAAAAGCTATCTTCGTCTTTACCTTCTCTCAATTTTATGTCTAATTTCTCTCTTAACTTATAATGAATATCTTGATACTCAGAATTTATATGTTTAAAAGTTTTTGAAGACTAGAGTATTTACGATTATCTTATATCTTGCACCTACATTCTGGCATGTAATATTAATTGCACTGGTTCACTTTTATTAGTTTGCGTTTTTGAGGCGCTAGTACTTTCATGCGGGTTTGAATTACAATAAAAAATCAATCAAATTTTTTGCAAATTCAGCAGTATGACTATAAAAAAACCCGTGTCCGGCTTGTTTAATAATTTTGAGTTCAGAACCATAAATTTTGTTATTCAAAATATTACTATTTACAGGAGGAATTACGGAATCGTTATCTCCAGTAATGATTAAAGTAGGTGCTTTAATGCCTTGCAATAAATTACAGGTATCGTGAGTATTGTGTGCCTGTATTTGTCTGCTCAAACCATCTGACTGACTGTGATAAGGTGAGGTTTTGTTGAAAAAAATTTCTGCTTTTTCCCGGTTATTAGAGATAGCTAAGTATGATTTTATAAAAAGAATCTCCAATAAATCTCCTTGAATATTTGGGTTGAAATCGCTACAACTTCCACCTGCCATTGTGCAGGATAATATCAATTTATTTAGCTTGCTAGCATGTCTCAAGGCAAAGTGTTGAGCAATCATACCACCCATGCTGACTCCAAGAACATGAGCTTGTACTATTCCTAGAGCATTAAGCAATCCTGCTGCATCATTTGCCATATCAGCAGTCGTGTAGTTGT
>NZ_JBXXZH010000272.1:0-11613 GCF_059640475.1 Calothrix sp. CBUCES-K 9914 | reverse complement strand
CGAAAAAATTCCACTCAATATGAAGAGACTTGTGGCGTCACGCACCGACACTCTGGATGGTGCGTCAAAGCACATGATTTTTCGTTTTGTTGAAGATTGTAATAGCTTTGACACACCCTACACCTTATACATTTGATGTTGGGTTCCGTTCCTCCACCCAACCTACAATTAAAGCTTGATTTATTAGCTTTTGCCAAATTTCCGACGGTTCCCAAAGTTTATTTAAGTCTTGTTTAGCAATCTCTTCACTGGCGCCTAAACAAATTCGTCTGTAAAGGTAAACAAAAGCAGATACTCTTTTATTCGCAGCACAATGAACAAAAACTTTTTTATCCTGATTTGCATTCATTGTTTCAAAGAAAGAATGTACATTCTCTAATGTGGGATTATCCCATAGAACAGGAATGTGTACATACTCCATACCGCGCGCTTCAATAATTTCTTTTTCATTCTTATAAGCATTAGGAGAATCAGGTAATGCTAAATTAACCACAACTTGATACCCAGCTTGTTTAATTGCGTCAAATTGTTCTACTGTTGGTTGTCCAGAAGTCGAAATTGTATCAGATATTTGTAAATAATTATATATTGTTTCAAGATTTTGTTTCAACATATACCAATCCTGAATTATTCGTAGAAATTTTGTATTATTGTAGAGACGTTACATGAAACGTCTCTACACAACATCTAAAAATATAAAACAACAATGTCACAATTTACATTAATAATCGGCAACAAAAATTACTCTTCATGGTCGCTACGTCCGTGGTTACTAATGAAACAACTTGGTATAAAATTTAATGAAATTCGTATCCCGCTTTATCAACCGGAAACGCAATCTCAGCTTAGTCAATACTCTCCTTCTGGTAAAGTACCCGTTTTAATTCACGATACACAACCAATATGGGACTCATTAGCGATTTGTGAGTACCTTGCTGAAACTTTTCCCAATCTTAACTTTTACCCTCAAGAGAAAATAGCGCGCGCTGTTGCACGTTCAGTTAGCGCGGAAATGCATTCGGGTTTTCAGCATTTGCGGCAAAATATGCCAATGAACTGCCGCGCGGTGTTACCAGGAAGAGGAATGACATCGGAGGTTCAGAAAGATATTGAGCGGATTACAAATATTTGGCGCCAGCTACGAGGACAATTTTTCAAAGAAGGTGATATGTTGTTTGGTAAATTTACGATTGCCGATGCAATGTATGCACCAGTTGTACTACGATTTATGACTTATGGAGTGGAGCTAAATTCAGTTTGCCAGGATTATTTGGGTGCTATTTTAGAGCTTCCAGCAATGAAAGAATGGCTAGAAGCTGCGAAAAATGAGGAAGAAACAATTCCCGCTTCGGAAATATAGAAATATATAGAAATATATTTAAACACAAGCATGGACGCTAAACTCGCTTGAAATACCCCTCCTGGTCTCAAAGGAACATAACTCGCGCGACTCCTGCCTAACCAAACCGTCCATAGCTGCTTCTTGCAAAGTCATGAAAGCATTCAAATCTTCCATTTCGTACTTAGTCCTTAAAAGCATACGTAACTGATTTTCCTCTGCAAGCGTCAAATAACCAGTGCTTAGAACTTGTTGAACTAACTCACGAATTAATACCATAATCAACACCCTAATTAGTTTTAGATCAGGTGATATCTGCCGATACTCTCCCTTTTGTCATGCTTTAAGAGCTTCTTTTTATGCATATTGTTGCTGCACTTTACAAAACTTAACATTTTGTTACTTAACGCTTGTGGATTCTGATTGTGGTGTTACTTTGCTTAAACAACTAATTCAGTTTGTATGCCTGGAAGATTAACAACTTATTCTTTTAGTAAACTAAAATTTAATTTATTTCATCTACCAAAAGTATTAAATACACAATTTAAGTACGCTTCCGGACTCTAAGGGATGCCCGTTCCACTCATTGTTTTACTAACTTAATTTGTACCTTACTTGCTTGAAACATACTATAATAGTTAAGAGTTAAGAGAAGCGCTTCGGTTGGCGCCTTAAGGAATCTTACGAGTCATGATTTATCCGTTACATCCGTTGTATCCGTTGCCAGATGGCGACAAGTACCTCTATCAAAAGTAATAGATTTATCTTAAATAAGTTTTTTGTTTATTTCAAAAGATTCAGAACTAAAATAACTTATGGTCTTAAAATTTGTTTAAACTTCAGGTTGTTGAATCATCAGTGATGCATTATAGTAAACGTTGCCTATTATAAAATTTAGTGTATAAAATAAACTAAATACTGCCGGGTGCATAGTTGATTTTTGATTACGAATTGGGGAGTTACAGACTCCGTGAGTTGTGTTAAAAATCAATCCTTCAACAAAATTTACGCTAACGTGAGTAGTATGAATGTCAGTAAATGTTAGAAAAATTTTTATATAACGCGCGTCAATAATCAAAGATTACATACGTAAGACTGTGACTTTGGGCGTGGATAAAAAGTAGTCGGATGGCTCGAAACGTTTCTACATTCTTATGACAAGCTCGACGCAAGGAAGGGCGCGAACATAGTATTTAAATAATAGTTAAACACTGTGCAAATGCTCTTATAAGTCGAACTGGAGTTCGGGATATTACTATGCATGACCTGGTTCAAAATGTTTTAAACAGCGATGAGAAAACTGCTTTACGTCAGTTTGTATCCGCGCTCTTATCAAGTGGCAAACGCTATCTACTGCGAAATGAGATTTTACAGGTGTTTGCCGACTATTGTCAGCGTTCCCACAAACCTGCTTATTTTTTCCATTCTTCGTCTTTGGGCACGTTAATTAGCCTGACGCACGAGATAATTTTGGAAGAGGAAAGCACCTGGTTTATGTTACGTCCCTGGATAGCTAACCAGGAAGTTTGGCGCCTGGGTGCGGATATGACGCACTTTGAGAAGTTAACTCCCAAAGCGTTGTTAGATGTCCGCGACCGTTTGGTCAACCGCTACCAGCCTCAAATTTTGGAAATAGACCTTAAACCTTTCTATGAGGGTTCTCCAACAATAGATGATCCCCGAAATATTGGTCAAGGACTCACTTTTTTAAATCGTTACTTATGTAACCAACTTGAAAACGACCCTAAACGTTGGTTGGAAGAACTGTTTCAAGCTTTGCATAAGTTGCAGCATGGTGGTGTACCACTCATGATTAGCGACCGTCTTCACTCTGGAGATGAACTAGCTGATGCTGTCAAAAAAGCATTGCAACTGGTAAATGAACTTTCTCCAATAGAACCGTTTGAAAAGTTCCGCTTTGATTTACAGTCGCTTGGTTTTGAACCCGGTTGGGGAAATACCGCAGGTCGCGTTAAAGAAACACTCGAACTTTTCAACCGTTTGGTTAGTGACCCAGAACCCGCTATTTTGGAAGCGTTTGTTACGCGCGTTCCGGCAATATTTCGTGTGGTTTTGGTATCCATTCACGGATGGGTTGGTCAAGAAGGTGTTGTTGGGCGCCCAGAAACTGCTGGTCAAGTCATGTACGTTTTGGAACAAGCGCGCAGTTTGGAAGCGAAGTTACGCGAAGATGTAAAGCTTTCGGGACTTGATGTACTTGGAATAAATCCAAAGGTAATAATTTTAACTAGGTTGATTCCTAACTGCGAAGGAACTGCTTGTGGTCTCAGATTGGAAAAACTGCAAGGAACGGAAAATGCTTGGATATTACGAGTTCCATTTGCTGATTTCAATCCGAACGTTACACAAAACTGGATTTCTAAGTTTGAAATTTGGCCTTACCTAGAATCGTTTGCTCTCGAAGCTGAACGTGAGTTGGTAGCAGAATTTAAAGGCAGTCCCAATTTAATTATTGGTAACTATAGCGACGGTAACTTAGTCGCGTTTCTGCTATCAAGGCGCCTAAAAGCAGCACATTGCAATATTGCCCACTCCTTAGAAAAGCCAAAATACCTATTTAGTAACCTGTACTGGCAAGATTTGGAGGATAGATACCACTTCAGTTCCCAATTTACTGCCGACCTAATTAGCATGAACGCGGCTGACTTTATTATTAGTTCGTCATACCAAGAAATCGTCGGTACTCCCGACAGCATGGGACAATATGAATCGTACAAATGTTTTACAATGCCACAGTTGTACCACGTTGTAGATGGGATAGATTTATTCAATCCCAAATTTAATATGGTGCCACCTGGAGTTAACGAAAACATTTTCTTTCCTTATAATCAAAGTGAAGACCGGGATAGAGAGGCGCGCGCAAAAATTCACGAACTGATGTTTTTGCGTGACGACCCGCAAATTCTGGGTAGTTTGGAAAACCCTAAAAAAATACCTCTTTTAGCAGTTGCCCCAATTAATTCAACCAAAAATCTGACTGGGTTAGCAGAGTGCTTTGGTAAAAGCAAAGAACTCCAAGAACGCTGTAACTTAATATTCGTGACAAGCAAATTTAGTCCAGAACAAGCAACGCATCCTGAAGAAGCAGCAGAAATTGAAAAACTGAACGAAATTATCAACCAGTACGAATTACACGAGCGAATTCGCTGGGTAGGTATTCGCCTATCAAATATGGAACTAGGTGAAGCGTATCGCGCGGTTGCAGATAATCGAGGAATTTTTATTCACTTTGCTCGCTTTGAAGCTTTTGGAAGAACTTTACTCGAAGCGATGATTTCTGGACTACCCACCTTCGCCACCCAATTCGGCGGCGCCTCGGAAATTATCGAAGATGTAGACCAGTTCCAAATAAACCCAACCGACTACGAGGGAACAGCCAAAAAAGTATTACACTTTCTTGACGAATGCGATAAGAATCCTCAATACTGGCATGAAATTTCTACGCGGGCAATTGACAGAGTGCGTAACAAATATAACTGGAGTATACACTCGAAGCAATTGCTGCTAATCTCGAAAATTTACCGTTTCTGGGATTACGTCACCCCAGAAAACCGTGAAGCCAGGGCACGCTACCTCGAAACTTTATACTATCTCGTCTTCAAACCCAGAGCCGAAAAAATTCTGGAACAGCACATGCAAAGGTAAAGACTAATAGTGAGGAGTGCTGAGTGCTGAGTGCTGAGTGCTGAGTGCTGAGTGCTGAGTGCTGAGTACTGAGTGCTGAGTGCTGAGTACTGAGTAAGAAGTGTGAGCTTTTAATTCCTAACTCTTAACTTCGCACCTCGTAAGATGGGCAGTCCCCACCCTACTCTTGACTTTTAACTCAGCACTCAGCACTCCCTACTCAGCACTTACTACTCAGCACTTATTACTCAGCACTTACTACTCAGCACTCAGCACTCAGCACTTTCAACTCTTATATATATAAGGAAAGCACTGCCGATGGATGTAAATTCTAATGTTGATTTTATTTATACTGACTGGTCATTGATCGAAACCCGATTTGACCCAGATAAAATTCACCACCGTGAAACTGTATTTACAATTGGTAATGGTTATCTTGGCACGCGCGGCACATTTGAAGAAGGTTATTCGCGCGCGACACCAGCAACTTTACTTCACGGTGTGTTTGATGATGTGCCAATTGTTTATACTGAACTCGCTAACTGTCCTGACTGGTTGCCGCTATCAATCACAATTGATGGAGAACGGTTTCGTATGGATAGGGGTGAGATAATTAGCTATGAACGAAAACTTGATTTGCGACGCGGTGTTTTAAGTCGGTTTGTCAGATGGCGTTCGCAAAATGGTAAAACTGTAGATTTACAATTTGAACGGTTTGCTAGTTTAGCTTCCGAGCATGTAACAGTGTTGCGCCTTCTTATTAAACCTGTTGATTTTGATGGGTTAGTTGAAGTACAAGCTAGTATCAGCGGATACCCAGAAAACCAAGGGTTTAACCATTGGGAATTAATCGACCAAGGTAGTATTTCTAAAGCTGCTTGGTTAAACCTCCGGACTCGTAACTCGCGTATGACTCTTGGTATGGGTTTAGGGATGACTGTTTCAGGCGCCGAAGCATCGGTTATTGTGACAAACCCACCCGGATACCCAACTGTTATAACTTCGTTTCAAGCGACTTCAGGGCAAGCAGTTACAGTTGACAAACTAGTAACTTTCTTTACATCTAGGGATGTTGAAAACCCTATACAATCTGCACAGCAAGAAATAGCTGATTTACCGACCTACTCAACTTTATTAAAGGAACACTCTTTAGCGTGGGAAGAAGTTTGGGATAAAAGTGATATTTCCATTGAAGGGGATGTTCGTGCGGCGCTTGCTGTTCGTTACAATTTATTTCAACTGCTAATTGCGGCGCCTAAACATGATGACCGTGTAAGTATTGCCGCTAAAACTTTATCAGGGTTTGGATATCGCGGACATGTATTCTGGGATACCGAGATATTTATATTACCGTTTTTCATCTACACGCAGCCAGAATTAGCACGTAACTTGCTCACATATCGTTATCACACAATTGGTGGCGCCCGACGTAAAGCGGTTCACTACGGGTATAAAGGAGCGATGTATTCGTGGGAAAGTGCGGATACTGGTGATGAAGTAACACCGCGTTGGCTGCCCCCCAATGACCCATATGGAGAGGATATTCGGATATGGTGCCGTGACAGAGAAATCCATATTAGCGCTGATGTTGTTTACGCTGTATGGTCTTACTGGTTGGTTTCAGGCGATGATGATTGGATGCGTGATTACGGCGCCGAAATAATTCTCGACACAGCGGTATTTTGGGGAAGTCGCGTTGAATATAGCACCAAGAACGAAAAGTACGAAATTCGTGGTGTAATAGGCGCCGATGAGTATCACGAGTTAGCAAATAATAATGCTTTTACTAACCGATTGGTGCAATGGCATTTAGAAAAAGCTATCGCGACTCAAGACTGGTTACGCGAAAAATATCCTGATAAAGCTAAAGAACTCGAAACTCGATTACAGCTTACTCTAAGTCGGCGCCTACGTTGGCAAGATATTATCGCGAATTTAGTAATACCTTACGACCCAAATACAAATCTCATCGAACAGGCAGATGGATTTTTCAAACTCGAAGATATTAATCTGGCTGATTACGAACCGCGTACTAAGTCGATGCAAACTATTCTTACCATCGAAGGCGCCAATAAACGTCAGGTATTGAAGCAACCTGATGTATTGATGCTACTTTACTTAATGCGCGAATCACAAGAGTTTCCTTACTCGTTAGAAATATTAGAGAAAAACTGGCATTATTACGCACCTCGTACCGATATTACCTACGGTTCCTCGCTTGGTCCAGCTATTCACGCGATTTTAGCATCCGATTTAGGTTTAGCAGATGAAGCGTATGAAAACTTCATGCAAGCGGCAATGGTTGATATCGAAGATGTGCGCGGTAACGCTCATGAAGGAATACACGGCGCCAGTGCAGGTGGAATATGGCAAGCTGTAGTCTTCGGTTTTGGGGGTATTAAGTTAACCGAGAATGGACCCGTCGCAACAGCACATTTACCATCAGGTTGGAAGCGGTTGCAGTTCAAAATTAATTGGCGCGGTGACTGGCACGAATTTGACTTAAAGGCAGAAGGTACAAACATGGCAGCAATACATAATTCCAACTCGAATATCAAGGGTGTAATTTTTGATTTAGATGGAGTAATTACAGATACTGCTGAGTATCATTATTTAGCTTGGCAAAGACTTGCTGACGAAGAAGGATTACCATTTAACCGTGAAGCCAACGAAGAATTGCGGGGAGTATCTCGACGCGGTTCATTACTTAAAATTATTGGTGACAAGCATTATTCTGAAGACCAAATTCAAGAAATGATGGAGCGTAAAAACCGTTACTATGTAGAATCCATCGAACATATTTCACCCAAAGATTTATTACCAGGAGCATTAGATTTACTTGAAGAGTTACGCAGCGCGGGAATTAAAATAGCGCTTGGTTCTGCAAGTAAAAACGCGCGTCCAGTAGTTGAGAAACTGGGAATATCCAAATATATGGATGTCATCGCAGATGGTTTCAGCGTTACTGAACCAAAACCGGCGCCTGATTTATTTTTGTTTGCTGCTAAAGAACTTGGGTTGGCGCCGGAGGAATGTATAGTAGTTGAAGATGCAGCAGCAGGTGTTGAAGCGGCAAAAGCAGGAGGAATGATAGCTATTGGTTTGGGACCAAAAGAGAGACTCAAGGAAGCTGATATTGTTTTACCAAGTCTTGAAAATGTTCACTGGCAAGATTTGCAAGCTAAGTTAGCTGCTGCAAGCGTTCTGCAACATTCTTAAATGTACGGTGGGCAGTGCCCACCCTACGTTATAAATCATCGTTTACTATAATATGACGTTGGGCATCAAAGCTAATTAATCCCTTTTGTTGGAGATGTTGAACCAACCTGGTAATCGTTACGCGCGTAGTACAGCAAGCACTAGCTAGTTCTTCATGGGTAAAACGAATATTAATTCTAGTTCCAGTTGGAGTATTTTCACCAAAGTCTTGCTTTAAATATTGTAGTAAGTTGCAAAATCTATCTTCGACTTTGAGTCTACCCGCAATGACTAAAAAGTATTCAGTTTGCTGTAGTCGCTGTTTTATTTTGGGTAAAATAACATGGCTTAAATTTGGTGAAGCAGCAATTTCTGTTTGCATAACTGGCACCAGTTCAACATCCGATATTGCTGTAACTTGATAAATTGGTTGAGCAGTAAGACTGGCGCCAAACACCATTTTTTCTCCGACCAACCCTACTAATATTTCTGTTCCAGATTCACAAAGCGAACTGAGTTTAACTAAACCGCGATGGACATACCAAATTATATTATTTTCAAGAGGCACTGCTTCGCGTCTGCAATATTTATATAAAGGTCGATTTTTAGATAGATCTAAGTCGCAACTTTGTGGTAACGATTTCGCTCTTTCTTGCTCTGTAATATCACGAATAAGCCAGCGTATCCCTGTTACTTTACCTTGACGGTTACAAATACTGGCAGCAGTTAAAGCTGCATGAAAATATTCGCCGTTTTTCCTCCGACAACATACAATTATTTCACCAACTTTTTCCATTTTTGATAATTTCGCAATCTGACACCGTAGTTTATGACGGTCATCTAACATTACAAAGCTGATAATTAGTTTACCCGCCAAATTTTGCTGTGCAACACAAAAAAGTTGAGAACACGCACGATTAGCTTCTGTAATTTTGCCATCTAAGTCGGTTATCAAATAACCATCGGGTGCAAAATCAAAAAGGTCTTTGTAGCGTTGACGTTCTATCTCAAGTAAATCGCGCGTTTCTGTGAGTTCTTCATTTTGCTGACGTAATTCCTCAGTTGCTATTTGTAAGGTTTGCGAAGCCGAACCTAGTTCCATTAATGCTTGAGGTAAAACTTCTGCTTTGTTTAGTGAAAGATTTATGTTTCCATGCAGCAAGTCAGACCAGCGTTTGTACATTATCTCTGTACGATAAACGAATTTTTCAATATCTGCTTGTTCAATTTCCATTTTCTTTTCCTTTTTGATTGTTATTAACCTTTATTATAATTATTTTATTATTATTGATTTTGGTTAATTTTCGCACTCGATTTGGATTAAAATTTTATCAGCAATCACGAATTTATTTTTTATGTTTTCGCGGTTTCGTAGAGACGAGATTAATCGCGTCTCTACAGCAGGCGCCTAATAACGACTCGAACGAATGACAAGCAACCATAAATGCCCAACGGCTATCTGATAAATCAAGTTGATGTGTAGATAGTTTATACAGGTACATAGTGAATCATACATATACTTCAAGCATTTGTCCAGAACTGTAGTTTTTGATGTTAGTGCTTGTTAAGTCATTCATTAGTTAACTTTCCTTGATCATCAATAGTTTTTCGTCTTACTTAGGAAATAACTATATGTTAATGAATAATGTCAAGGATAATACAAAAACTCATAAACCTTTTAATCGCGGTATAAACTGTCAACTTTAGCCTTAGTATCACATTTTTAATCAAATTAAGTATTTATCCCATGATATCGTGCAATTTTTGCGTTTATCTTGTCAGTATATAAATTAAATCAGCTTCCATTTAAAAATTAAACATCTATGGATAACCCTATAGTTTTGGTATGTGCTGCGGATGATAACTACTCAATGCCGTTGGCAGCAACGACTCGTTCGGTTGTTGCGAGTATGCGAAATCCGCAGAATTTGTCTTTATATATAATTGATGGTGGAATTAGCGGCGCCAATAAAGAGCGGATAATTCAAAATCTAAAATCTGAGCAAGTCAAAGTTACCTGGATAAAAGCACGCAGGTCGCAGTTCAAGAACATGCAAATTTCTTCGACTGTTACAATAGCTGCATATTATCGGCTTTTAATTCCAGCATTTTTACCTATAGAAATCGAAAAAGCAATTTATATAGATAGCGATGTCATAGTTCGTAGTGACATAGAAGCGCTCTGGCAGCAGGATATTAAAGACAATTATTTACTCGCGGTGCAAGATATGGGCGCCCCGTTGGTTTCCTCGCCGCGCGGCTTGGTAAACTATCAAGAACTCGGTATTCCAGCTGATTGTAAATATTTAAATTCAGGTGTACTGGTATTGAATCTAAAAAAATGGCGTTCTGATAACACAAGTCTAGAAGTAATTAAATATCTCAACGACTATAAGGAGTACGTGCGTTGGTTTGACCAAGACGGGTTAAACGCAATTTTAGCAGGGAAATGGGGAGAGCTTGACGCGCGTTGGAACCAAATGCCTTATTTATTCCGGTTTGGTTCATGGCAAGAAAGTCCATTTAGTGAGGAAGAATATAATAACCTGCTCAACCATCCATATATTATCCATTACTCAACGCGCGAGAAACCTTGGAACGATAATTGTAATCATCCGCAGAAAGAATTATTTTACGAATACCTTGATAATTCGTTATGGTCGAACTGGTATGCTGAACAAATTGCTAAAAAGCAACGGCAAAAACAATTGGCTGTGTTTGGGAATATGTATGGTTCGCTGAAGAAACAAATTAAATCTTTGATCCCCCCAACCCCCCTTAATAAGGGGGGCTAAGAAATGGGAAAACTCTTGTTCCCCCCTTATTAAGGGGGGCTAGGGGGGATTTTAAAATATATCTTTCATTCCGCGCAGCCGTGCGAATGTTTGTACTGACTCATTGGTTTTTACGGCTGTTTGTAACGCCTTTTCATCCCATCGTAAAAATGGGTTAGTGCGTTTTTCTATTCCTAATATCGAAGGTACTGTGGCTTCTCCTTGATTGCGGGAAGCCTGTACTTTTGTATACCTCTGTTGTAAATCCTCATTGTTACCATCGACACTCAGGGCAAACTGAAGATTTTTTAGGGTGTATTCGTGGGCACACCACACACGAGTGTTATCAGGTAGCGCGCGTATTTTGGTGAGGGAATCTACCATTTGTGTGGGTGTTCCTTCAAATAGGCGCCCACAACCACCTGCGAATAATGTATCACCACAGAATAATTCGCCAGTTTCTTCTGGAGTTACAGGTGGGAAGTAATAGGCAATGTGCGCGCGTGTATGTCCAGGGACAAAGTAAACAGTTCCTGTGCGGGCGCCGAATTCCACAGAGTCTCCTTCGTGAAGAAATACTTTTTGTCCAGGGATGCGTCCAGAGTCAAACTCTCCACCGTAGACAGTAACGTTTGGGTACTGGGTTATTAATTCTCG
>NZ_JBXXZH010000271.1:0-11724 GCF_059640475.1 Calothrix sp. CBUCES-K 9914 | reverse complement strand
TGCATTATATTACAACCTTAACAGTAAAGTATAAACCTAGGCAGTAGCGAAAAAATGCAACAAATTATTACGGAGAAAGTAGAATTGCATCAAAAGCTATTTGATGAGATGATGGTTCGCTTCAACATCTCAGGGAGAGACTTAGCTACAGCGATTGGAATTACCGAAGGAATGCTCTCACGTTTCCGCCGTGGTAAAGCTGATATAGGTACTTCTAAGTTTTTAGCGATATTAGGTGCCGTACCAGAAGAAGCAAAAAACTGGTATTTGGCACAGTTACTTGGCGCCAAACCTAGAACAACTACTTTGCGTACATGGATCGAGTCGGCGCCGATTGAAGAGAGAGCAGAAGCGCTCCGCCTCCTCGCCGACCTTGTAGCTAAAACATATGCAAGCGACAAAGAACAAAAAAGTTTTGTAGAACTTCCACTGGCTGTATAGGCGCCTGTTCGTTTAGTTAGAACGCGCGTCTGTTAGTGCAGGAATTTTTAACTTAATAAGATACCAATGCGTGAGTTTAGTCCTTTAGTATTTATTTTTGTGGTACGGGCGCCAGAGTATTTTGAGTTGAGTGCAGCTTGAATTTTGAAGCGTAGCGTATTGTCAAGATTCCATAGTACCAATCTTAGCAAGGCACCATTTGGACGTATCAATGAGTGTAGGGAATGAGAATGAAATATTGCCATGATCACGCTGATGATAATTAAATAATCGTTAAAATTACATTTTTGCAGCATTTTATGTAAGATAAATTGCTGTTCAATTAAGCTGATGCGTACTTTTTACATGAGCTTAACGGTAACTTAACATTCTTTTAAATCATAGTATAAAACATATTTAATTAATCTTCAGTATATATACTGATTTTTTTTTAAATAATTTTTGAAATACCTGATTTGGGCGTAAATAAAACTTATAAAGCAAATTGAGCAAAAAATTGGGGTTTTCAGCATAGCAAAGGGTATTTGCTTTGTTTTTCTGACGATTTCTTAAAAGAACTGTTTTTTTGAATTTGCAGACTGAAAAGCTTTATAAAGATAGGTTGCACGGATGTTACAAGTGCATTAAATAATTATTTTTTGGCATCAATAAAACAATATTTAACAATAAGTACATATAAAGATTTGTATTACATAAAACAAACTTTAATATTTTTCTGGCGCCGGAAAACAAAAAGGGAGGCTTTTGAAATTAATTGTAAATAAAATATGCTGATTCTGCATATTTTCTTGCAACGTGTAGCCTCCTTTACATGGGAGGTTCAATTTATTCGCCGAAATATCAAGCATTTTTACAGCGACTACGTGACGCGCGTCTTGAAGCTGGTTTGACGCAATCGGAGGTAGCTCTTAAGCTTGAGCAGCCTCAATCTTACGTCAGTCGATGTGAGTCAGGTGAAAGGCGAGTGGATGTAGTTGAACTCGTTGAGTTCGCAGTAATTTATCGAAAGTCATTAGATTATTTTGTTGATTTTATTCTGCCAAAAAAGGAAATTTAGCTGAATTTTTGTTGCATTGAAGGGTTTTGTCGTTAATGAGTGATAATTGAGGCTTTATTATGTGCCTGAGTTGACTTCCGTAAATCGGAACGAGGCGCCTGTCCAGATAAAAATCAATAATATACAAAATACATTTGTTAAACTCCACAGTATCTATATATGTGGGGTTAAAAATTAGTATCGGTCTAATTTACGGAACGATATGTTTTGTATGGGCATAGTTAAAAATCATCACCATGACCAAACTGCTGTAACTCATCAAACTCATGTAAATATAGTTATGCTATCTCTTTCATATGTACTTTCTTTTAAGGGGGGTTAGGGTAGGGTGTTGATTTTGTTATAATTTAGGTATTAATCGTTCATAAGAATGTTGTGTTCAGTCTTAAAGCTCAAACCCTGATTAAACAAGCTTTTTAAGCTGGCGCCATGTGACACAAAAACTGTATGAACTTTTTTCTAAGGCTTATATACAAAGTAAACACCCTAGGATTAGGGGGATCGAAGTTGTTACAGCTTTATATAAATTGATATTCGCAGCGTGCGTACTGTGTTTGCTAAAATAACTTTCGGCAAACTAATAATGTTTATATAAGAAGGATATATATATGAGTGAATTAGATAAATTGCAGCAAGAATATGATTTTATGAATTTCTTCGAGTATGTTTTGAAGAATCCTGAACTACTTGATAGATTTATGACTTTATTAGACGACCATGAAGAAATGATATACTTTGCTGCTGAGTATGGTTTCCCGCTAGATAAATCATCAATAAAAACTGGTATTGCTAGAGCTATTAAAATTCTTAATGCTAATAAGTAAAGCAATGGAGCCTAAGCAATTAGATATATTCTCAGATATTAAATGTGTTCACGTTCACGAAGTGTCCTGCAGGGAATTGTCTCTTTATGAGAAGAATCCGCATCAATTAGAACTTAACCTGTTTCCTGAACAGGCGCCAAAGCAAGTTAAGCCAGGACAGCTTGATTTATTCCCTGCTGCCGAATATCAGGCACCGACCAATGAAAAAGTAATTATAGACGTTGATACGTTACAGTCTTGGAAAAATGGATTTTGGACAAAACTAAAAAACCCAATCTTTTAGATAAAGGCTGGGCGCCGTAATTGTATTATTTAATTTTATTTGAGAGTCAGCAGTGCAGGAACCACGTCAAAGTGGGGCAATCATTCGGAAAGATAATTCAAGTGTACTAATATTGGTGCGACCTTCGCTTTAAAAAATACCTGAAAATAGCTGGAAACTTGAACTTGAGCGTGTTATACGATTGGCGCCACTCTTTAAAAGCTGCATAATATGCTAGTGGAAATGCTGACGAAGTAACAATCAATACATCTCGGTTGAATATTCAGAGCGGGGCAGCGATATCAACTTCTTCACCAGGGGACTACATAGCAACTTCTAACCAATATATACCAGCCACTGGAAAAGGAGGGAATTTAACTGTGAATGCCAGAGATTCCATAGAACTGGCAGGATATAACGGTAAGACAGTTAGTGGTTTATTTACTTCGACTCAAGGTTCATATCTACAACTCTAAGTAAAAACAGAATTTGCAAGTAAAGTTTATTACTAATAAAAGCAAGTTTGTCCTGGGATAAGCTTAGTTTTACTTCTAAACTAAAAGGTGTATGTAATAAGCGTTTAAATTTGTTTTTAAGATTATTTGTTCTAAAATAATTATCTGTTGGTGGAATAAAGGGGTATTTGTGGAGCCACGGCAATTAGATATATTTTCTGACAATGGCATTGAACAGGGTCAACCTCGGCAACTTGAACTTCCTCTCGAACAGTCGGCGCCTCCACCACTACCACCCGGCGCCCAGCTAAGTTTATTTTCAGATAAAAAATTCAAGGCGCCGACCAATGAAAAAGTAGTTATAGATATTGATACTTTACAGGGATGGAAAAATCAGATATTAGAGTACCAGCAACAAGCGCGTAATACTGAGGCAAGTTCGCAGAAACCATTATTTGATCTACCAGAATTATCTACAGAAGATTACACGCGCGTTGACCCATTAGAATTAAAGAACCAGGTAATATCTAAATACAAAGGTACAGACTATCTATACTTTGTTGTAGACAAAATACCTGGTTTGATTCTCTACATAGGACAGCAGAGAGTTAATAAAAAATTGAAGAAAGTACACGAATTTAACGAGTATATCACTACTTACCAAGAATTACATAATTATTACAAATTAAAAACATTACTTAGTATTGTATTCTGGCAGAATGTACCGCAGGATTCATGTCGGCGCCAGGAATTAGAGGAATATTTGATTTTGAAGTGGCGCCCACCCTTTAATAAACAGTCTTATCAGTGGTGGGGACTACCGTTTTAATTATAGTACATTTAAATACCCTCTTGTAATTAATTTGGCAGGCATAAATAAATTATAAAGAACAGATGCGACTGTTGCCATCCGTTTTGAATTACGTTTTTCCCTTTAGTTAATTTTTTATCTAGCTTACTTTGATTCGAGAGCGCTCTTTTGGCGTTTCTGGACACAAATATTCTGTACACATAATAATACTTTTACAATGCTTTTGAGTCTCAGTATACGTTCAAAATTTAAACAGGAATTCTATAGTATCAATTATGATATCAATAATTTAACCCACCCAAAAATATCTACCCTCGATTTCAAAAACAATCTTTATTTATTTACTAGTATTTTTGTATTAAAAATGAAGTTTTCGCGCAAGCCTTTGTACTTGCCACAGCACAGGTATGGTCGAGCAACTCTTCCCCACTCCCCCCGTCGCCACGCAGCCAGTCAGCCGCATCAGATAGAAGGATGAAGCCCTTGTTACCGTTCTCAAACTTTACCCCCACTATGACGAGCGTCTGCGCGCGCATGTTGTTTTGCGCCGATTTTTCCTGTGCTAGAAGCAAAAATGGATTGACTTTTCTCAAATCTGTCGAGTATATGCGTCACACCTGGTAAGTACTGATGTTACGAGAACTTTACAACGACTGTGTTGCATCTTTACCAAACGGGAAGAAGGTGTTTGAACAATGGATTTCGAGCGAAGATTTCGGCGCCAGTCAGTATTTAGCAAAGAGTGCGATGGAAATAGCTGGCTGGTTCGATGGTTTACAACCAATTCGTCAAAAATCTATCCGCTCAAAAGTACAAAGATGGAGTGTCAGTGCATTAGTTCAGTTAAGCAAGGTTGCTGACAAGTTCTTAGAATCCGTAATAAACGGTGGAAAGAAAACCGCAGCACAAGTAAAACAAGCACTCTTCTCAATGGCACCATCCACGAGAAAGTAAACCCTAACTTTGTTCTACTGTTGGTTGTCTTAATGGCTGAAGTTAAAGATTTAAAGGGTATCATATCTACCCAAAACCAGGAGTTAGCTCAACGTATAGCCTACTCTGTAGAAGAAATGGCAACGGCGCCCAACTCAACACCAATAGAAATTGAATCAGAACAAGCAAGTCAACCAACCACGGGAGAATTATCAGCAGAAGAAATAGCGATATTACTCTGTAACTGCAAAACCTGGGAGGAAATTGTAACAATAACGGGTGCCTTGGATAAATCTACACGTACCGAATCGTGGTCACTACTTAGTAGAGAGGAGCAAACGCGCATCTTAGAATTAAAAAAGGTTGCTTCAATAGAACAAGAAACTTAGTTGAACTTTATTACTCCCGGTTCGCTTATTTTTTAGGGAGTTAGAAAAAGGTAGACATCCATTCTAAAGTAGTATTTAGGTTTTAATAAGAACAATGTGTACTTGTCAAATAGACATACTGATATGCGGTGCCTACCTGAGCAGGTGCTTGTGTAATCTTGTTAAATGTAAAAATTAGGTTGGTTTATTTTCGTTTCTCAATAGTAACTTGCGCTTGTCGTCGTTGGTGAGAACAGATATTTTCTCCGTAGTCGAAAATTGGATATATTAGTGTTTCGCTATGAGCTTTGATCTCCCAACTCTTATTCTATTTAGGAGTCAAAGATTGTCCATCGAGTTGAGTATAAATAGTAATTGGAAATCCAAGTAAATCACGCCACTTCGGCACCGGGCACAGCCCGTGTCGAGTGGCTCAAGGATACGCTTTTGCAAAGGAGAAAGAGTTGTTAGATTGGCATAAATTTCATTTTTGACCTCAATTAATATCAGTGTAATATCTTTAAAAGGCGTAAGAATCATTTCAGCAGTTGGACGCGCAGTTTCTCGTTTGGGATTACCTGCATAAAGTTCAGTAAGCTTCTCTGTCGTCTATTTTAATTTTATGAGCTATTTCCCTTTCAAATCCTTCAGCTATTTGTTTATTTTTACCATCTGCATAGTCATAATCAATAGTTATTAGTTCTTGTTTCTCATCCCAAACTGGTTGAAGATATTGCGCTATTTCTTCTTGTGACTAGCCATCCGAGCATTGCAATTTATGCGTTCTGGTAAAACTATGCCTACCTATAATTATCTTATTTAAGAGTCACAACCACTATTGTTTCACCATTTGCTAAAATCATTTTTTTGCTATCTTTGGTAAATCCTCTTAATGTAAGCCCAAGTTTATACTCAGAATCAGGAAATTTTTCTGTTCTAAATAGTAATTTTCCACTATTTAAATCAACAACACCTAATCCAATTGGAGAATAAGTTCCAATAAAAGTATAAGCAATTAGTTTTTTATTAGGGCTAATGGCTAAAGAATTTATTCGTGCATCTTTGTGACCTGTCGTTTTTAGAGTAACGGGTATGTTTTTGATTACCTTACCTGTATTTATATTCCATATTCTAATGATTTCGTAAACTTTATCATTATTATCATAATACTTTATATCATTAGAATTGTAAGCACCTGCAAGAATTTGGCTATCGGCGGATACATCAATCATATCTGCTTTAATATTCTTAATCCATTTTTCATTCTGCAAATCCCAAAGACTAATATCGTTTTTAGATTTACCAATAAGAATTTTGCCATTAGGAGTAACTATTAAGCTTTCTTTAAGAGAGTCTTTCCATTGAAAGAGAAGATTAGCTACAGTATCTCTTTCAAGATTGTTTATATTTAAACTATAAATAGCTTGAGAATCATAAAAATATGCATTTTTTCCATCAGGACTAATAGCTTCAGCCCTATGTGCAATATTTTTATGGGCGCCTGTTGATAAATTCCAAACTGAACTTTTTGGGGCTTTGCTTATAAAAACATTGTTATTGTCAGGAGCAATTACTACATTGTTAACAATATCTCCGTACTGAAATGTACTGAAAGTATGAAAGTTTTTTAAATCTAATAGAGTGAATGGTGTACTAGTGCTGCCAATACTACCATAACATACTAAAAGGGTTTTATCAAAGTTGATTGTACTATCTCCACATGGGATACTATAGCTTTGAACAGAACTTATGATGCTTGCTTTTGCGTTATCGGCAATATTTAAAAGACCAACAATAGCTATACTAGCAAGTAAATTTAGTATATTTTTGTTATTCATGTATTTAGTGTACCAAAAAATAAGTTTATGTAGGTGAGGAGAAGAAAGTTGTCGCTTTACTTTACGGTAAAAGTGCTGCTTCTATAAAATGAACAGAATGACAACTGTGATTTTCTTTAGCACATGTAATTTCGATTGCTACATTTTTTGTTTGCCTAACATCTAAAGATATATCATTCTCTATATCTCCTTTAGTTAAAGTTCTACTTATAGCTTCTTTTCCATCTAAATAAATGGATACTTTCGTGTGGCTGATAAGACCATACTGAAGCCAATCTTCATCAGGTATTCCAAATTTCATATTAAGAGTTTTAAAATTTGTAAATTTCTCTGATTTAATTTTGCATGTAATTAATGATTTTTTCTGTGCAAAACTAGCTCCCATATTAAAGATAGATTCAAAAACCTGTCTTCCTATAGATATTTGTTCAGTATTTTTCATAAAACCTAAACCACTTTGTATTACACATATAGTTGATAATAATGGAGTTGTTCTCTGAGCTTGAGCAGGCTGGATTGACAAAAAAGATGAAACTAAGAACAAACAAACTGATAAATATCTTGAGAAGATGATTAATTTCATTTTGAATTACCTGGTTTATGTTGACGTTAGTAGTGATGTTTTTATTTTTATTTTATAACTTTATTATTTTTGTATAACTACCGTATAAATACAAGTAAAAATTATGAGATTAAGTGAGTTGATTTTAAATAATATATTCTAAAAATAGAAAAATATTTCCGCTATACTAATATTTTAGATTGTTGATCTGGATTTTTTGTCTAATGCTATCAAAGTGTTCCTACATATTATTTGGGAACATAGCGAAGATAATATGAGGGTCAAAGTAAAATATTTTTCTGATGACGGCGCCTTTTTGCTAGAAACAGCATATCATCAAGGGTTTGCTGCGGCGCCATTGTACAGGTGATGACTGGTTCTACAGTAATTACGGCGCCTATAATATTAAATCGTAACGCATCGTATTAGTAAATATAGTAATTATCGTATAGAAACGGCACCGAATAATAGTGTTTGTTAGTACGATTGTAAATAGATTTGATTATTGAATGATGGCACCACTACTGAGATTGATTATTTTTATTTAATCTGGAAAAAATAAGTATTTTCTCGCAAGACCATTATATTTTTAGTTCCTAAACTGGAATCAATTAACCAAGCTTTAATTTTGTCTAACAGTACTATAGAAGTATTTTTAATAAAACTGAAGCGCTATCAACAATGCGCTTTTAAATTAGCAAATAATAATTTTAAAGTTAATAGATAAACTTTTTAAATGACTAAAAATAGGGTATTGCGGTGCCGAGAAATTGTTTAGATTGGTCTTAAAACATCGGTAATGCGGTGCCGAAAATAGTTTCAAGTTGTCTTTGCATAATTTAACTATAAAATCAACTAACACTCTTATGTCGATAAAACACTTTACAATTGGGTTGACTATTAGTCTAATAGTAGGATTATTTCTAAATAGCCCAACAATAGCTCAAGAAACAATTGTTGATAGTAAGTGTAGAAACCATCAACAAATCCATTCAGACGATGAATATCATGTATTTTACAAGTCGGAATTTAAGGTAGGAGGACAAGATTACTGGCTTTATTCTGCTAGGTATCAAGATGGCGCCGCTATTGTCTGTATTTCTAAACCAGGATTTAAAGAGGCAAGAAATTTAAAATTAAAACCAATAGATTCTGTTTTTATTCGTAGAGTTATCAAAGACTCACGTAATAAAGGAGCTTTTCTAGTAACCGTTGCTGATGGTAATGGCTCGTATGTACCAATGACGCAGTACAGGCTCTCTTTATCTAAACCTAACAAACCTGTACTTACCAAGCTGCGAACTTGGACATCTTCCGACTAAACAAGTTTAAGTACAACTTACATATCTTTTAAGAACACATTGATTATGAAAAAGCAATCTTTACTGAACATCGGAATAGCTGCAATATTAATTTTTGTTGTAATTTCTATCTTTCCACCTTTAAAAAATATGACTGCAAAAGCTCAGTCTAAACCAGTGATTGAATACAAAGTAGTAACAATACCTGGCAATATTTCACAATCATCTCTTCAATCTACGTTAAATGAGCAGGGTAAGTTAGGATGGAGATATAATAATATTAATACTCTTCTTGGTGGTAATTACTTAATATTATCAAGACCTTAACGCTCTTATTTAATTTGTAGAATAGCGTAAGTGTAGTCATGAAGTAGTATACATTTACTTGATACTAGTGGCTTATTCTCTCTCATGAATTTAGATGTAGTACCTACGGTGCCTGCAAGGGATTAATATTTTACTGCTGATACGAAAACCGCTTATAGTACTACTTCCTTGCCAACGAGATAGTAAGTTACAGCGCCGTCATACTGCTTTTATAAGTTTTAATTCGTAATTATTACTGAGGTACATAGTTAACAAGTATGGCTAAGATAAAGTTAATAACCAAAAATAATTTATTGATGTTAATGAAGAATAAAAATATATTTATTAGTGCAATAGCAGGATTGACATTTTTCAATAGTTATTTACCAGTTCAAGCTCAAAAAAAGGCTGTTAATCAACCAAGCTCTAATTTAATTAATGCAATTGTTCAAAGGATTAGCCAAGATTTTCCAGATGATGATTGGAACCGGATTAAAAAGGGCATTGAGTTTAATTATACAGAGATAGATTTAAATAAAGACGGAATTAAAGAAACTCTTGTTAGTATTCAGAAAGGATACCCTTGTAGTAACCGCCATTGTCCTGTATATATTTATCAAAAAAAAGGTGGCAATTATCGTTTTATTTCATCTGTATCTACCTTACGGGATGGATTAGAAGTAGCTTTACTCACAAACTTTAGTAAAGGTTGGATTAACATTGCTGCTCCAATATTTACTTATGAACCTAGAGAAATAGCTTGGAGAGTGTTTAAATTTGATGGCAAAGAATATCAGATAACTTCTCAAAAATTAAGTTCGGCGCCATCTAGGATTATGTTGCGTAAAACTCCTGGCTATAAATTCTAAAAAGGGAAGCAACGCAATGAATGAAGTAAATATACTTATTTGCTGCATGACGAGTGGTTGTCTCAAAGAAAGTATTGAAATAGGTACTCTTGAACTGCTCAAATAGGGGATGAGGAACACGAAATGTTGGTAGCGGGCGCGACTACGTACTTTGTATGTGAGTCAGGCGTATAAATTTATAATTAACAAGTATGATTTTATGCTTTATTTATTGAGACTTGCCTAAGTATGGAATACAGGCGCCGACATCTGACCGCGTTTATGGTCTAAATGATAATTAATCAGGATTGGTAACATCTGTAGCTATAAGGAGATAATGTACGCTGAAACCCTTATAATCTCGTTGTTTCTGATGCCGAAAAAAGCTTAACCGAGCAGTATTGACACCTAATTTTTTAGAATAAATGGTGCCAATAAACGTTCTAAGTCCACCACTTATCATAAAGAACAAAAGTACTGATTGTTTTTTAAGTAGCAGGCGCCGCATTTAAAAACTATATCCTTTAAAGGAGAATTGACAATGCGTTTACGCTTGGCTAGTGTTTTTACTACTATTATTGGATTAACCTTATTGACAGAACTCTTGATAATCACACGCTAGCAGCGACGAATGCAAGGGAACAGAAAAAATAGATTTACCCGTATTAGAGTATGAAACCTGTGGAAACGAAGCGCTTAATTATACGTCGTATGCAGGAGAGTGATTTGCCTGATTTTCTGGCGTACAAAACTCATCCCCTAATTTTACAGTATATGCCAGTAGAACCAATGACCGAGAAACAAGCAATTAGCTTTCTCGCTCGACAAGCAACAGTGGACATTGGCGAAGATTGTGGCTATATCGCATTTGGTATTTATCATGTAGATGATGCCAAAATAATTGGTGAGGTCGGTATCTACATTTCACCAAAAATAGAAAGTAAAGGCGATATAGGCTGGTCACTTCATCCTAAATATCAGGGTTTTGGTTATGCTACCGAGGCAGCAAAAGTATTGCTCACTTATGGCTTTGCACAACGAGGGTTACACCGAATTACATCGAGTTGCGATGTCGGAAACGTAGCATCTTTTCGGTTGATGGAACGTCTCGGAATGAGACGTGAAGGACATTTACGGCAAAGCAAGTTTATGAAAGGTGCATGGCAAGATGAGTATATTTATGCCTTGCTCCATGACGATTGGTTATCTGATAAATTGAACGTTTAATATTACATTATGACATGCTGATTTTACTATAAATGTATGATTTGTAAAGATAAGCACAATACTAACAGATACCTACATCAGCAGCTGCTTTTAAATGGATTTTAGTATAGCTTGGCATTATTATTTAGATTTGTCTAAACCTTAAGTATATAGTTAATTAGTAATGAACTATAGATAAAAATATTAAAATAACAGGCGCCTTATCCAATGCAAAAAGCGCTCCTAGAAATAGGGGCGCTTTTTTATCAGTTATTTAGTTGTCATTCAACTATTAACCGTTAATCGCAGGTGCGGTTAATGCCACTGGTGCAGCGTCGCCAGAAGCTAAGTCTAGAGGGAAGTTGTGAGCGTTACGCTCGTGCATTACTTCCATACCGAGGTTCGCACGGTTGATAATGTCCGCCCATGTGTTGATTACGCGACCTTGGCTGTCAATTACTGATTGGTTGAAGTTGAAACCGTTCAGGTTGAATGCCATTGTCGAGATACCT
>NZ_JBXXZH010000270.1:0-6625 GCF_059640475.1 Calothrix sp. CBUCES-K 9914 | reverse complement strand
AGATGTGAGGGTTTTGACGTTTGAAGATCGTCACGACTGCATGAAGTGCCTCACAGTGATGCGGCAGTGGCAGCAGATGGCGGGAGCAAAGCTGAGCATGGGGGCGATGCAAAGTGGCCAAATTGAGCAGCAGATCCTATGAGTCTATCGAAAAAATTTTTGATTGGGCGATTGAAAAAGGAGCAAGTGTTATTTCTTGCAGTTGGGGCGCCTCTGCGGTTTACTACCCTTTGTCTTTACGTCAGCGCGCGGCAATTAATCGGGCAGCAACTAATGGACGGTCTGGTAAAGGGTGTGTAATTTTATTTGCTGCGGGTAATGCAAATCGCCCTATCGATGGAACACTGGAAGAAAAGAATTGGGTTAAAAATGTTTTATCAGGTAATACAAAGTGGCTTAGTGGATTTGCGGTACATCCTGATGTCATCACCGTATCGGCAACAACAAGTTTAGGCAAAAAAGCAGCTTATAGTAATTGGGGTTCAGGTATTTCTGTATGCGCTCCTAGTAATAATGCACCCCCTGGAATGTGGTTTCAAACAACAGGATATGTATATACAACACCACCAATTGCAACTGCACTACCCGGTTTGGGAGTTCTTACAACCGACCAATTAGGAGCAGCAGGATACGACAAAGGTGATTTTACGAGTGATTTTGGTGGAACATCAAGTGCAACCCCAATTGTGGCTGGAGTCGCAGCGTTAATATTGTCAGCAAACCCTAACTTGACGGCGCCACAAGTCAAGAAAATTTTACAAGAAACAGCCGATAAAATTGTAGACTCAGACCCAGACCCACAGTTAGGAATGCGATTCGGAAGTTATAATACTTTAGGTCATTCACAATGGTTTGGATATGGGAAAATAAATGCCGTGCGTGCAGTACAAGCAGCAAAGCAGCAATCATTGAGTCCGGCTTCAACGGTTAGAGAAATTAAGGTGATAAATGAAAATCAATTGACGATTCCTGACAACGACCGACAAGGAGTGAAAAGTTTAATAGTAATACAGGACTCAAGTTTGGTTAAAAGCATTGAGGTTGGTGTTGACATTGCCCATGATTTTTTAGGGGATTTAGAAATTTACTTAATATCACCGAATAATCAAAGGGTTTTATTACAAAGTCGGACTTTGGGTCGTCGCTCCCAGTTAAGCGCAAATTATACTTTGACAACACAGCCAGCGTTAACACAACTAACTGGGATACCAGCAAAAGGACGTTGGTTTCTCTGGGTAATTGACTATGCACCGCAAGATTTGGGAAGGCTTAATAACTGGGAGTTAAAATTGGGGATTTAGCTTTATTGATTCATATATTTGTGGCTTCGGCAAAACTGTGAGTGTTGCAAATTGATTGCTGATGGCCTAGTTGTTGTAAGGAAGACGCTAAATCAGCTGTAAGGATTTTGGCGCCAAGTTTAGAGGTGTGTATTTTATAGTCGGCAGCTAGTATTGGTTTACCAATATTGATATTGATATTAGTGCCCCAAGTTGGATTGGTATCGCTGTAATCAATGCTGATGGGGATAATTTGTACTCCTAAGCCAGCATAATTAGATTCTGCGCTCAAAGCCAAACGTGCGATTCCTGGTTTTAGAGGGTGAAGTTTACCCTTACGAATACCACCTTCAGGAAAAATTACCAGCGTTTCACCACTAACGAGTAAATCGACTGCATGACGAAGAGTGGTTATTGAGGGGTGGTTGGGATTAACAGGAAAACCTCCTAAATGTCGAATGAACCATCCTTGCAATCCTCGGCATTCAGTTACAGCTACCATAAATCGAAGGTCACGTCCTGTAATACAGCGTCCTGCAACATACGGAACGATTAATGCATCCCACCTTGACCGATGGGTAGGAGCGAGAATTACTGGACCGTGGGTAGGAATGTGTTGTTGTCCGGTGATAGAAATTCGTCCGAAAAACAAAGGTAGAAGTACATGGCGCCCCAACAGGTATGCCAAAAAGCTTAAAACCGGAGAAACGCGCGAGGTTGTGGTATTCGTATTGGTAGACTCACCAGTCGGATATTCAGCACTTTTAACGGGATTATAAGGCTTTTTATGCGAAGAACAATCAAATTCGGTCATAACGGTGGCACAGGAATGTTGGGTAGGGTGTGATAAAAACTTTCATTAAATACACCGTAGATTTTCTTTCCTAATTTTTGTCACACCAGCTGGACAGTTTCGCCTCTGTCCCCTTAGTTAACTCTATGTCGTTTAGCATCAAACCACGTTTGTAGCATCTCTCGGCAGTCTGACTCTAGAATGCCTCCAATTACACAACTACGATGATTAGAAGCCGCACTGTCAGGGATATTCAAAACTGTACGCAGCGCGCCAGTTTTCGGGTCATCTACTCCGTATACAACAACCCCTATACGGGCATGTACAATTGCACCCGCGCACATCGGGCAAGGTTCGAGGGTGACGTAGAGAATACATTCTGAAAGGCGCCAAGTTTGTAACTTTTGCGCTGCTGCTCTCAAAGCGATTATTTCCGCATGGGCAGTAGGGTCTTGGTCGCGTTCTTTTCTATTTTCACCTTGTGCAATTAATTCTCCATTGGAATTAATTATTACTGCCCCTACAGGAATATCACCATGTTCGCCCGCAGTTTGAGCTAATTGTAAAGCTAGTCTCATCCATTGTCGATGTATAAGATATTCTGAGTAGTTGATTAACATTTTCTGATCACTAAATTTCTCTCATCACAAAAAATATCTCATTAAGTACATGATCAAATATTTAATTTTTGTGTAATTAACTTCCCAATACAACGACTGCGTTTATGCCACCAAACCCAAAACTTAGGCACATCGTTCGTTCAATGCGACTTGGTTGTGCTTTCTCAACAAAATTCAAATCAAAGTCAGTTTCCTGTAACCCAGTACATGGAGGTAGAATCTGATTTTTTAAAGCTAGTAGACAAAAAGCTACACCTAAAGCACCACTAGCACCAATTGTGTGACCTGTGGCGCCTTTAGTAGAACTAACGTATGGGTTATGTGTAAAGATGTGTTTGATAATCCGGCTTTCGATTTCATCGTTGAGTATTGTAGCGGTACCGTGGGCGTGAATGTAGTCAATGTCGATTGGATTTAAGATGCTGCGCTGTAAAGATTGCTTGATGGCAATGATTGCCATTTTCCCATTTGGTTCTGGTGAGTTGGGATGATAAGCGTTAGCAGTTGAGGCAAAGCCAAGAATTTTACCGTAGATTTTAGCGTTTCTCTGTTTTGCGAGTTTTGCGGATTCTAGAATAAATACTGCTCCTCCTTCACCCAAGACTAAACCTTCGCGCGTTGAGGAGAATGGATAGGCGCCTGAATTAGCCAAAGCACCCATTCGTGCAAATCCAGTTATGGTTAAAGGTGTAATAGGGGCTTCCACGGCACCAGCAATTACACGTAGGCATTGTCCAGTTTGAATGAGTAAAGTTGCTTGTATTAAAGCGATTAGTCCAGTTGCACATGCAGCCATTGGAGCTAAAACAATACCAGTAGTACCACAAATTTGAGCGACTGAAACAGCATTCATATGAGGCAGGCTATTAAGCCAATTATGACCCCAGGCACCTGTGTGCATATTTTGGTACATATCAGGCAGCATTTTTTCCCATGTTGCTTGATACGCGCGACTCGAACCAATAACTACACCACAATCGATCAAAGGTGGCGCCAAACCAGCATCACGAAGTGCTTCAGAAACAACCAGTTGAGTTAGTTTAGTTAACTCAACTGGTTGAGATGTAATCATTGCCAGAGGACGTACTTCAATTTCTGAAAATGGCTGCTGTAAACTAATTCCGGTTTTAAGAGCGATTAGATTTTGCCAACTAGTTTCACTAGTTTCACCTAATGCCGAAGTTAAACCGATACCAGTTATTACCACAGAATCCATAAGTAGGGTGTGTGACGCTATTACAATTATGAAACGAAGCTAATAATCGAGTGGCGTCACGCACCGAAGCCGATTGTACGGCACCATCACAATTATGAAACGAAGCCAATAACCGAGTCGCGTCATGCACCGAAGCCAATTGTACGGCGCCATCACAATTATGAAACGAAGCCAATAACCGAGTCGCGTCATGCACCGAAGAGGTTGTATGGCGCCATCACAATTATGAAACGAAGCCAATAACCGAGTCGCGTCATGCACCGAAGCCAATTGTACGGCGCCATCACAATTATGAAACGAAGCCAATAACCGAGTCGCGTCATGCACCGAAGAGGTTGTATGGCGCCATCACAATTATGAAACGAAGCCAATAACCGAGTCGCGTCATGCACCGAAGCCAATTGTACGGCGCCATCACAATTATGAAACGAAGCCAATAACCGAGTCGCGCCATGCACCGAAGCCAATTGTACGGCGCCATCACAATTATGAAACGAAGCACCGGAGTAAGGTGCGTGACGCTACTAGATGCGAGCTTCGTTTAACAATTGTTGGTAGCGTCACACACCCTACTTCCCACCATTTTTCAAGTTTTCAGCACCTTGTGTGACTTTAGCTGAGTCGATGCGGTCACCTTGCTGAATTTTGTCAACGATTTCCATACCTTGGGTGACGTTACCGAAAACAGCATAAGAGCCATCAAGGAATTCAAGATTTGCTAAAGCGAAGTAAAACTGGGAAGACGCGGAGTCTGGCATTTGTGAACGTGCCATTGCAACGGCACCTAATTTGTGGGTAAGTACAGGGGGTTGATTGGCGCCTGCGTCTTTAAGAGTTTTACCGTAAATTGGTGCATCCGAACCTTTAGGCTTGATTTCTAATGGGATGCGTCGTTCGCTGTTGGTATTTTTATCGATAAAACCACCTGTTCCCAAGCGAGAAGCTGGAAATTGAGGGTCTTTACTTTGAGGGTCGCCACCTTGAACTACGAAAGGTTGGGGACTGCGTACAACTCGATGGAAAGACAAACCATCGTAAACGCCTCTTTGTACTAAATCAACAAAATTTCCGGCTGTAATTGGAGCATTTGTGCCGTCAACTTCGATAGTGATAGGTACACCTTTGACGGTCATCACTACCGTTGCCTTTCCTTCAAGTCTTGGTAAATCGTTCATACCTGGGATTTCGCTATTTTGAGATACAGAGGTTGTCTGAGTTGTAGTGCCTTCTGTTGTGGCAGCTGTTGTTGTAGCTGTCGTTGTAGTACCCGCTTCGACTGCTGTTGAAGTTTGAGTTGAGGTATCAGCAGTTGTTTGTGGCGTTGTACACCCACTTACAAGCAAAGCACCTACAACTATAAGCGCTATTAAAAACTTAGGGATTTTCACGCTGCTTTTATCAATCCTAGTATCAAAAGATTTTACAATTTTAGATTTTGCTTCGCACATGATATGGATTTTGGATTTTAGATTCAGAATCCAAAATCCACAATCCAAAATTCTACAGTCCTTCTAAAGGAACGCTCAAGAATTTAGCTAATTTGGCGCCTTGAATTTCCAAATCTTTTAATGAGATAGGTTGACCAACTCGTGTTAAGGGGATGTCTCGACGACCTTTGATCCGCAAATACAACGCGCGACGTGGGTTAAGACCTTCTTTAATTTCGACACGTACCGACTGTATATCTTTAGTAGAACAGTCGATCTCGATTTTGCGGTTTTTACCAGGGAAACCCCAGCGGAAAATTTTAATTTTATCCGTTTCGCGGTTAAATTCGTTATAACCGGCACCTACATCCCATAATATAACAAGCCAAAGGTAAAGCGATAAAAGCAGACCAGCAATACCATATAGCCCCATCACAATGCCTTGTGGGATAAATACCAGTTGAGTCGCATCGGTGACAGGAAGTAAATTGACTTTGAGGTAACTTGATAAACCTGCAAGTAGGAACCCTGTTGCACCAAAGGTAACAACGCTTGCCCACCAGTAATTACTGAACCTACGAGAACCTAAAACCTTTAGATTTAAAATTTTGGATGCGGAGTTATCGCCGTTGGGCGAATCGCCCTTGTCTATAGTTGTTGAAGCTGTCATTTAACTCTCACCGCTTAGTATGTGATTACTCCCTTTTTAAGTCTGACACTGGACAAGGAATTCTTGCAAGTTGTTGGCGACCCAAGTCTTGACTGTTGAGCATATGGTATGACGTTTAATCTCTATGAGCGTAAAAAAACGTAAATTTTAACTTTTCTGAGAAAACGTGTGTCAAATTGTAAAATTTCTGATATTGATATTAGTAGAGAGTATTTGCGTTTTATACACAATTCACAAGTATGAATTAGGCATAAAACCCAACTGTGTGATATGTTAAGAATGATTAAGAAACTATACATCGCTTTCATCGGTGTATGGTTTGAGTTTTGACGAAAGCTTGAAGGTCTTTAGCTTAAGTGCGGCATTGGCTCTCATAATTGAGAATCGGCGCGTTTTGAGTTAGACATGCCTCGAATGTCAAAAAACGTTAATTCCAAGAAAGCAGTCTCGTGGTGCGCGTGAGTAAAGTATATTTACTGTATTCACTGTGAAAACGTGCTGCTTTGAAAAGTCGCAATTTTAGTAAATTAAGAGGATTATACAATCCATGACCATCGCAGTAGGACGTGCGCCCAGAAGCCGTGGGTGGTTTGACGTACTAGACGACTGGTTAAAGCGC
>NZ_JBXXZH010000269.1:0-11880 GCF_059640475.1 Calothrix sp. CBUCES-K 9914 | reverse complement strand
TGTCTAACCTTACTATCTTCCCAAGCCTTCAGCCGTCTCGAAGCATGGATGAACCCAGTTAAAAGAAAATAAGTATATATACTCGTTGTAAGCACTTTAGTGCTTAAAAAGTAGTAGCATACATATTTACCATAGAGACACAGAGAAAGAAGTTTCTTAAGTTTACCCCAAGGCGCCAATCATAAATACACATGACGTTAAGTGCTGGCGCCGCCTATTATAAGTTCAACCTATAATTTGACCAAAATGTGAACCAATGGTTCACAAAATCATACTCTGTAAAATGGGAACCAATGGTTCCCATTTTGAAGTGGTTTACAAACAGTTATGAGAAACTGGACGACAGAGGAGCTTATGGTGAGGAAAGGTTTATCCGTATTGGCGTAGCGGGCAGCAAGCTTTTAATGGTCGTATATACGGAACGAGGAGAGAAAATCAGGATTATATCAGCACGTGAGGTAACAAAAAATGAACGAAACGATTATTACAGCGAGAATGCACAAGGATGGGACGGTGGTTGAGGTGTTAGCTGACGGTAGCGAAAAACCATTTCCCAAACAGCCTGTGGGTTCTATGACTGAAGAAGAAATTTACGCTGCGGCTCTTAGCGACCCTGACGCACAACCACTTACCGATACAGATTTAAAGCGTATGCGGCGGATATCCCGTGTCAAAATTATTCGCCGTGCGTTGCAGTTGACACAGGAAGAATTTGCAGCACGTTACCATATTCCGCTTGGCACGTTGCGGGACTGGGAGCAAGGACGCAGTGAGCCAGACCAGACAGCGCAGGCTTACCTCAAGGTTATTGCTTCAAATCCTGAAGCTATTTATCAGGCATTGCAGTTCACGCCCCATTAACAGCATAGGATGTTGAGTATAGTGACAGTCGAGATATTTATAACCATAATTATTTATTCAAAAATACTTATTTGTATTATAAAACCGCCATAAAAATGCTGGAGCAAGGTTTGCGGCATTTAAATTATCACGCTTAGTTTCAGGATTTTGTACTTTGAACAAAAAGTCATGCTCAAAACATAAGTTAAATTAATATATATTAGAATGGATATTTTTGGATATAATGCATATTCATGAGAAAATGTGACTTGGAGTGCTGCCGCCTATTATAATTTAAACTTATAATTTGAGCAAAATGTGAACCATTGGTTCACAAACTAAAAACGGTTTACAAGTTCACTTTTAAAAGCAGTGAAGATACTTAAGATGCTTCGTTTTTCAGCATGACATAAGTGTATAATTATAGCTACGCATTACAAAGAAGTATGGTTTCCAAAGTCGTGTTTTTAAGATTCGTGATTACAAAAATGCGCGCGCATTCATCCAGAGGCATGTAATATAAAGATGTTCCTACTTGAAAGCGGATGTGTCAGATAACAAAGTGAAAGCAAACGGCACCCCAAGCAATGACCAGTTGCTTAATAAACTTAAACAAGCTTCGGACGGCCTGCTATTTATGAGTGAGTCTGAATACCCTTTTGAAGTATTTCTCTGGCAGTTAAAAGAAAAACAACAAGTTAACGCTGAGTTTGTTCTCTCCAAATTAAACAAACCATCTGATACTAAAGTTGAGTTTGTAAACTTAGACTCTTTTTTTGATGTCGCAACTACTGAGGAAGATTGGCATTCTATCGAAGATAAGAAAGTAGTAAAAAACTACCAAGAATTAGTTAAAGTAATAAAAGAAAACCTTAGTAATGTCAAGGTTGCTAGATTAGGTGACATTGAAATAGATGTTTATATCGTTGGTGAGGCGCCATCTGGTAATTTGGCTGGGCTTTCCACTAAAGTTATTGAAACTTAATTGTAACTCTTGTGGAACAGGCATCCCTGCCTGTCCCCAAACTACTATTATCTTCTTTGTTTAACTCCAGAAACTACTCCTCTATCAACTCTTGTCTCTATTTCTTTTTGAACTGATTTATTCGCATTTGCAATAAAATCAAAACCCGTCTTTTTCTCTAATTGCTCAACAGTAGTTAAATATTGTGTCCAGCTACTTTCTTTATTACCGTTTGCGTTAGGAGTATCTACCGCAATTACTCTAGTAGATTCATTTATCCCACTTACTCCTTTTCCTGGTTCGGTGACAACAATTATTTTAAATACTCTTTCTGGTACTGCGACCTTTCCTTGAGCTATTGTCTCTTTCTGACCATAATTACCTGATATTACATATAATTCTTTTCCTTCATTGGCTAATTTTCTACCATAATTTTCTAATTCTGCCCAGTAACCCTGATTATTATCCGGCGCCTGGGGGATAATATTGGTCATCAAAAAAGTTGCGGCATTGTCTTCTGGATTATCACTACGGTCTGCCGATGGTGTCATATGTCCTTTATCATAACCACTACGGGTGTAATCACTTGGTGTAACACGATACCATCCTTCGGGTAAGGTATCATCAGGTCGAAATTTGTTTGACCTCGGCGCCTCACCCAACCAAGATTTATTTAACTCCCAACTTACCCAATTTGGTATACCTTTGTTACGGTTGTAAGAAAGTGCATACTGTTTCTTGATAATTAAATAATTATTCGGGTCAGATGTACTCGCATTACTTGGATTACCTAACGTCAAGTGTACACTTACAGGCTTTTTTGGTAAAAGTAGCGCACATCCTGTAACAAAAACAAGTAATATTACGATAACGGTAATCACAAACCCTTTTGTTTTGAACATAATCTATAGTGAAAATATTTTCAATTAAATAAATTTTGACAATAATAAAATACCCCGAATCATACGCTCTTGATTCGGGGTAATAGCATTGTTGCGTAAATTCAGAGAGCAGATGCACACAACTGTGATTTTTGGATTAGAGTCTGTTGCAAAACGTTAAGGAATCTTGAGAATTATCAAGTCTCAATAGTTACCTACTGTAAACTCAGTACTGCACGTTTTTCAACCTAATTAGTGCTTTTGTTCATTAAAAAAATTAACGGTTACTATAATAAAGGTGACTGTTATACAATAAACGTGCGTTTTACACATGAATTTCCTCACATATCTCATGCATTTAGCAGGGTCGGGTGCTGTTGCTTATTACTCGGCGCTGCAAATTCGCGATCTTAAAACTCGTCCTAATGTACTGGCAGGGTTTCAGCTTGCAGAGTCTGGGTCAGTACCATTTTTGACTAAGCTGTCAGAACGCGCTGCTGAAGAGGGCGATACATGGCTATCTGAAAAATTAGCAAAACATGCTGCCGACGAAACTCGGCACGGTCAGATTTTTGCTCATGCTCTCAAGCAACTCAACAAACAAGTAATCGATTTTAAGAACCAACCGAAAAGTACAGATTCAACCGAGAAGAAGCCATCTCAAGAACAGCGCAGTCCTTTCTTCGGCGCCTTCTTTACAGGATATTCCCAAGAACAACTCAAACCAGAAGTTATAGACTGGGATGTGTTTATGGCTAGCACATACATTCTGGAACTTGATGCCAGTAGAGACTTCGCACGCATGGCGAAAGTTTTACCTGAAACAGATACAGCGTCTCGCAACCTGAAACTAGGTATGTTGAATATTGCTCAGGACGAAACTGGACATGCTGCATATCTTTATGAAGCCATGACTCGGAGAATGTCAGCTACTCAAGTACAGAAATTAGTTAGTGAGTGGAGACAGCGCAAAACTAATGCGATGTTAGCTTTCGCAGGCAATATCTTACAGGGTAAAGGTGAAAGCCGTTCCCTCGTTCAAGATGGGGCGCCTGTCGAAACTAAATCAGAATTGGTTGCCGCATAATAAGTGCTGAGTAAAAAGTGCGCTCGTGCTGAGTATAGTTAGGAGTTAAAACTCAGAACTCAGCACTCAGAACTCAGCACTATGAGTACACTAATTAGAAAACGTCAAAATAACCGAAACTAAAACAATAAGTCCTCCAATCCACAAAGCTAAGGAACCCCAGCTTGCTGAGTCTTGCTGTAATGATTGACGTAGGTTGCCAACTAAGTTGTTACGGTTAGCCATAATATTCCCCTTACTTGTATTGTGATTAATTCGGATTTTATTCAAATTTAATCAAAATTTAATTCAAGTCAAAAATTCTGTAGGATTGTTGAATCTATGAATTTTTATTTCCAAATCAGACACTACTTGCGCGCGAGTAATGTTGAGGTGTTATACCAAGCAGATATAAATAAGATTCAAACAAAAGATTCAAACAGTATGACTGTGTAGTTTATTTCCTGATTTATTTTTGGATATTTTTGAACTATTTTTTGATTCGTACTTCTATCTTTCCACAACTCAAGTTAAATGTACGTAAATCCTCTTATTTTTGAAATCAATCTTAACTTCTTCTTAATATTACTTAATCAAAATGGAAAAGTTTCAAACGCTGTTACGTGTTCGTCACTATGAGATGGATGCTCTTGGGCATGTTAATAATGCTGTATATCAAAATTACCTTGAACAAGCAGCTATTGAGCATTCAGAGGCATTGGGATGTAACTTTGACGTTTATCAGGAACTAGGTGGTGTGTTTGTGATGCGACGTGTTGAAATTGATTACTTACGTCCAGCAGTTGCAAGCGATACATTAGAGATTACAACTTGGCTTGAAGAAATTCGTGGTACTCGCGCGCGTAGGCGTTATGAAATTCGTAAACAAAATCAAAATGATTTATTAGTAACTGCTGAGGCTTTGTGGGTGTGGGTTGAAACAAAGTCTATGCGTCCCCGTCCAATTCCAGATATATTATTAGATAAATTCTCATCTGGTTCACGTATTTGATGGTGGAAATGTTATATTTCCCATGTATGAATAAGTGTTGCTCTTACAAAATTAAAGCGGGTGATACGTTAAGCGCTATTGCACTGCGTGAGTTGGGAAGTGCTAACCGTTGGCGAGAAATTACGAATCAAAATGGGCGCTCATTTACAGAAGAAGAAGCGTATAAATTACAGATTGGTCAAATTGTTTATTTGCCAGCACAACTAGTTAGTAATACTAATCACGATTATAACTCTTTAGGAGGCACCTATAAAATTAGCGACCGTGGTTTAGATTTAATCATTCAACATGAAGGAGTATATTTAAATTTATACAACTGCCCTGCGAACCATGCAACGATTGGTGTCGGACACCTTGTGCATTACGGTCGAATAAATGGTAGTGAGCCGGAAGAGTTTAAGTGCGGAATTACACGACAACGGGCAATGGAAATTCTACGCGCGGATGTAAGCGGCGCCGAATTTGTGGTCAACAAGCTTGTAAAAGTACCCCTAACTCAAAATCAGTTCGATGCACTCGCCAGTTTTGTGTTTAATTTAGGTGAAACAAATTTTGCTAAATCTACATTACTATCCAAGTTAAACAGTTATGATTATGACGGTGTACCAAAAGAACTTTCTAGGTGGGTATATGCTAAGGGAAGAATACTTCCTGGCTTAGTCAAAAGACGTTCCTCTGAAGCTCAATTATTTCAAGAATAGTTAAGACACAATGCTAAAAACATTTACGAAAAATTACATTTAATTACAATGTCTTGATAAAAATTAAGATGAAGCGAAAAAAACTCAAGCCGAAATTCAGGCATTTGAACTAATATAAAAATCAAACCATTGCATAAACTCGTGTCTATCCTATGTCTACAAAAAAACAGTTTAATAGCTTTGAAGAAATGTTATCTAGTTCTGATGTACCTGTGCTTGTTGATTTTTATGCAGACTGGTGTGGTCCGTGTAAACTGATGAGCCAGATTTTGGAGCAAGTTAACGCTCAACTTCAAGGTCGGATGCGAGTTGCCAAAATTGACACCGAAAAGTACACACAACTGGCAACTCAATACCAAATTCAAGCTCTACCCACACTTATCCTGTTCAAACAAGGAAAACCCGTAGACAAAATCGAGGGTGTTCTACAACCACAAGATTTAGTACGTCGTCTCGAATCACTTCTTTAATTAGTAGGTTAGGCATCCCGCCTGACCTGTATCATAGTTGCCCTGTCTACTTAAAAATTAGAAAGTTCCAAAAATCCATTCATGTCCCTATACCGGAAAAATCTCAAATCTTAACACCGCCGCACGTTTAAACAGCACCACTCTTTGCGCTTCCATAGTGCAGCTACTATCCAACCATGCTTTTCTAAAACATCGGCGACGGCTTTTGATTGTTCAACAAGAATACCGCTGAAAATACCCCAAGTCGTAGGTTTAGTAATAGCAGTTATTTCTGGTATAAGCTTAATAATTACATCAGCTAATATATTGCAAACTATTCCATCAACAGGTTCTGAGAGTGTTTTGATTAAAGTTTCTACACTACCTTCAGCAGCGAACAAACGGTCTGCATTAATACCGTTAAGTTCGCGATTTTCATCGGTTGCTTTTACAGCCAATGGGTCTGTATCGACTCCATAAGCTTTAGAGGCGCCTAGCAGAATTGCACCAACACAAAGTATACCAGAGCCACACCCAATATCAGCAATTACCACGTGGTCACTTTTGATATTATCAGCGGTAAAAGAAGTGCCACAATCACTAAACCGCATTTCTAAAGCTTCTAAACAAAGCTGAGTAGTAGCATGATTACCCGTACCAAAAGCAACACCTGGGTCAAGTTTAATTACGAGTCGATCTGAATCGGTAGGTACAGCTAGCCATGCTGGGTTGATAAGAAACCTATCACCAATTTCTTGGGGATGCCAATACTGCTTCCAACTACTTGCCCAGTCTTGCTCATCAATTAAATGCCACTCCAAAAGGGGTGGAGGTAATTCTATACATAAAGCATCTTGACGCAGCAGTAATGATAATGCCGCTAAATCTAGCAAATGTACTTTCCGAAGCGGCAAATATGCCCGAACTAAGCTTGTGTCACCTTTTCGTTCGCTTGCTGTTCCACGACACCCAAAATCTTCTAGGCGCCAGAAAATAGAATCTTCAAGCTCAGGTTCACAGCTTATTTGTAGTTCCCACCAAGTGTTAGCCATATATAGAGTGCTGAGTGCTGAGTACTAAGTGCTGAGTGCTGAGTTTTGAGTGCTGAGTTCTGAGTAGTGATAGAAAATTTAGAATGAGCGAACTTTCTACTACTTTCTTTATTTACTCAGCACTCAGCACTCAGCACTTTCTACTACTTACTCAGCACTTTCTACTACTTTATAAAGTTACTGTATACGCATCGCGAATTCCAGGTACTTTGGTAATCTCAGTTAAGATACCGTCGGGTAGAGGGTCATCAAGACTGAGTGCCATCACTGCATCACCACGAACGATTTTGCGACCAACTTGCATACTGGCAATATTGACATTAAAGCTACCCAAAAGGGAACCAAGTTTGCCAATAATTCCTGGCATGTCGCGGTGGAGAGTAAACAGCATGTGCTGACTTGGGGGAACGTTTATTGGGAAACCATCCATGTCGGTAAGACGAATTTCACCATCACCTAATAAGGCGCCTGTGACAGAATGAGTACCCAAATTACCTGTTGCTTCAAGGTGAAGTGAGCCTGCATAATCACGAACAGCGGCATCACGAGTTTCAATTACCCGAATTCCACGTTCTTTGGCTTCAATACTGGCGTTAACATAATTAACTCTTTCGCGCAAGGCTTGATGCAATAATCCTTTGAGAGATGCAACTACCAAAGGTTGACTCTTATTTGTTGCAATTTCCCCTTGCAGTCGAATATTAAGTAATTCAACTCTTCCACCCGCTAGCTGTCCAACTAGTTTACCAAGTGTTTCCGCTAGCTGCATGTAGGGTCTGAGTTCTTCGAGTACATCAGGCCCCAACCCAGGTATGTTCACTGCTGACCGCGCGGGTAGTCCAAGCAATACGTCGCGTATTTGTTCGGCAACATCTATTGCTACGTTGACCTGCGCTTCTGTAGTGGAAGCACCTAAGTGAGGTGTCAAAATTATCTCTTTGCCTACTTCACGCAACGCTGACTCGGCTAACGGTTCCGACTCGAAAACGTCTAATGCGGCGCCTGCGATTTTGCCTTCAGATACTGCGGCTGCAAGTGCCACTTCGTCGATGATACCACCGCGCGCACAGTTAATAATCCGAGTCGTTGGCTTCATCTTCGCTAGCAATTCGGCGTTGATTAAGTGCGTAGTTTCGGGTGTTTTGGGTATATGAAGGGTGATATAATCCGCTTGCTGTGCTAGTACATCCATATCCACTAGTTGACAGCCAATTTGTTCCGCTCGTTCATTGGAGATGAATGGGTCATAAGCGAGTAGCTTCATACCCATTGCTCTAGCAACAGCAGCAACGTGGGAACCAATTTTGCCTAACCCGACAATACCCAAGGTTTTTTTATAAACTTCGGCGCCAACAAAAGTTTTGCGGTCCCATTCGCCACGTTTAACAGATGCGTTAGCATCAGGAATATGACGCGACAAAGAAAGCATCATTGCAAGTGCGTGTTCCGCAGCAGCAATCGTGTTGCCTTCGGGCGAATTAACGACTACAATACCTTGGCGCGTTGCTGCTGGGACATCGACATTATCCACACCAACACCCGCGCGACCGATGATTTTTAGACTTGTACCAGCTTCAATAATTTCTTTTGTAACACGGGTACCCGAACGAATCATCAGCGCGTCGTATTCACCGATGATGCTTACCAGTTCGTCTGGTTTTAATGTCGTTTTGACATCGACAGTCGCGACTTGAGATAGAATATCTATCCCAGCCTGGTCAATTGGATCGGAAACTAGAACCTTAGACATGATAGCTGAATTCGGTCATCTTGAGGTAATTCTGGGCAGGAATTTCCAGTTTAGACTTAAATGCTTCCACTTAAATCAAATTAAAGAGTTAAGCGAGTTAAGCGGATTGCACAAGCTACCCACTCGGACAATATAAACCATTGTCTGGGACAATCGCTTATATATTTATCAAAAATTTTTATTCCTATTTCTATCCAAAATCCTTACTGCGTTGCTAGCTGTAACAATTTATCTAAATACTTAAGTGTTTAATGATACATGATCATTAATCGGGTATCTTGCAACGGATATAAACGCGGATAATTTATTGCTTACAAACAAAATCTATTTGTTCAAGGACTTCCAATTAAAAAACAAAAACTTGATTGTGGGGTGGGCATCCTTGCCCGCGCTTGTCCTATCGCATTTGTGATGATCTCGTGCAGGTTTGTGTAAACTTTTGCGACGAGTTGACTAAGTTAGCTACAAGTAACTACAATGTAATTACAAGCTGAACTGAAAGTGCTAATTATGGACGCAGTAATCAGGACGCGGATTGTTAGAATTGGAAATTCACAGGGAATTCGCATTCCTAAGCTTTTATTAGAACAAAGTGGTATTGATACAGAGGTAGAAATAGAAGTACGTAAAGACCATTTGATTCTTCGTCGTGCATCGTGCGTGCGGGCTGGTTGGAACGAAGCCTTTGCTAAAATGGCAGAACTTAAAGATGACGTTTTGCTTGATGATGTTGATACTACTAGTTGGGATCAGGTTGAGTGGGAATGGTAGTGCAGCGTTTTGATGTATTCTTGATAAACCTCGATCCCACAGTTGGTAGTGAAATAAAAAAAACAAGACCGTGCGTAATAATTTCGCCAGATGAAATGAATTGTAATATTGCTACGGTTATTGTCGCTCCTATGACGACAAGAGGTCAATCGTATCCCACGCGGGTAGCTTGTAATTTTCAAGGAAAAGATGGGCAAATTGTACTTGATCAAATTCGTACTGTCGATAAGGCACGATTAGTTAAACATCTTGGTCAAATAAATATTGATGAGCAAAAGGCAGTTATCGATACTTTAGCTGAGATTTTTGCAGAGTAGTAGTTTATATGATATGCACAGGTTTATAGCCTGTGCTACTTTTTACGTGGGGAATTTACGTTCTTTGACTTCTGTGCTGTATTTTGCTATGGCGCCACTAATTATTTCCCGCAAATTAGTATAAACTTTGGCAAAGGGTGGTTGCTTTTCAGAGAGTCCTAATAAGTCTGAAGTTACTAGTACTTGACCATCACAATGTACACCAGCGCCGATTCCTATTGTAGGAATACTGAGTCTTTGTGTAATTTCTGATGCTAAGTTACGCGGTATGTGTTCTAACACTATTGAAAAGGCGCCAGCTTTTTCAAGAGCAATTGCTTCATTTAATATATATTGTGCAGAATCTTCGCTTTTACCTTGTTGCTTTAAACCAAGTTGGTGGACTGACTGTGGTGTTAAACCAACATGTGCCATAACAGGTATACCAGCTTGCACCAAACGTCCAACAGTTTCTAACATTGCTGGATACCCACCCTCCACTTTCACCGCTTGGGCGCCTGTTTCCTTCAACACTCGTCCTGCGGAATGTATGGCTTGTTGAATACTTTCTTGATAAGTTAAAAACGGTAAGTCTACCACCATTAACGCGCGCTTAACTCCACGACGTACAGCTTTGGCGTGGTAAATCATCTCATCTAATGTAATTGGTAGTGTTGTTTCATACCCAAGCATTACTGACATTGAATCACCAACCAATACAATATCCACATTAGCAGCATCAAGAAGTTGTGCCGTAATGTAATCCCAAGCCGTCAACGCCACTATTGTACGACCGAGCTGTTTCCACTGAATAATTTGCTGAATAGTAACAGGCATTTTTGTAGGGTGCGTGATGCTATTACAATTTTACAACGGAGCTAACTATCTGGTAGCGTCACGCACCTTACTTCGTTTCAAGATTGTAAATAGATTCGGTGCGTGACGCTATTAGATTTGCGCTTGAGTTTTACGATTGTAAATAGCGTCACACACCCTACTTTACTTCTCTACCGAAAGCTAAGTGTTCTTTTGCTTTTGGCATATTGGGCATTAACCAAGCTAAACCTTCGCTCGTTCCTATCCATAGCTTATTACCAGTATCAGGCGCCAGTGCCAAAACGCGACTTGATGGCAACCCTGCAACAGTATCTAATAACCTACCAGTATTTGGATTGAGCCGCATCAAACCGTTGTTAGTGCCAACCCAAACGCTACCGTCTTTTGCAAAACGTATTGATGTGACGTTTTTACCACGCAGGGGAGTTACGGAACGCATTACCATACCATTTTTGGGGTTGACTACTAAGAGATTATTTGGCATACCTGCCCATATTAACCCTTGTGGACTAACCGCTAAAGCTTGTACTGTTCCCCCAGGCAAATTATTTATTGTCTTTAAAATAAAAGCATTTTTTGTGTTGACTCGCACTAGTCCATCAAGCGTTCCTACCCAAAGTTGACCTTCCGCATCTAAAGTCATTGCATTTGCACTAACACCCGGTAGATTTTTGAGTGTAGTCATAATTAAACCTTGGTCTGGACTGACTAGCGCTAAACCGTTATCAGTTCCTGCCCATACATAACCGCGTTTATCTGTTAATAATGATAAAACCCGCTTGGAAGGTAAAAATAAGTTTTGAGCTGTAATTTCACTTGTACGTAAATCAACTCGCTTCAATCCTTCATACGTTCCTACCCATAGGCGCCCAACTTTATCCTGCGTTAAGGCGCCGATAGCAATGTTGGGCAAATTAACGCGCGCCAGTATTTTACCAGTGTTGGGGTCAATTCGCGACAAACCTCGCCACGAACCAACCCAAAGATTACCTGTAAAATCAGGCTGTAGTGCGTACACACGGTAGTCTACTTCATCTTTTCTTTCATCGGGTGATTTTTCTTCACCACGTGGAGGTGCCGAAGCTGGATAAGCCGGCGTTAACTCGGACGGATTAATCTGTAAAATTTCTTGAGCGACTGCGACATTCACCCAAGGTAGAGCTACTATCCCAAAAAGGACAGAAGTAATCAAAAAATACGCGCGGAAGCAAAACAATACCACTGTCAGTTTTCCTTTAGAGACACTCCCCATTGCCGTTTT
>NZ_JBXXZH010000268.1:0-11936 GCF_059640475.1 Calothrix sp. CBUCES-K 9914 | reverse complement strand
TTTATAAACGCGAACTATGTTTAGTACTTTTTTACCTCTATTTCCCTTAACCGAGCAGTATTGGATAGTCTCCAAATAATTGAGGAATAAACTGTAAAACAGCTTTTAACTCACTTCCCTTGAACCTATTACTCCATAAACTAATCGCTTCTCCTATAGTATTAATAGCATCTAAACGTAAAATAAAATAAAAAGAGATTAAATTCATTAAATAACTACGCTTTATTTCCATTTGAACATAGTTAGAAATATAGAGCTTCTGATTGTTAAGAAGAGAATTTAAATATTTTTGATAGATTGGTGTAGCAAGCAGTAACGAACGTACAACTGATGTATCTAAAAAATGTTCTTTTTCTTGCCTGGTTTCGATTGATTTACCCTCCATAACCTTTATAATTCGTCTTCGTCTTGAGAGTTGTCGTCAAAATTAACGCTAAAAGGTAGGGTATTAAAACCTAAATCTTCTAAAGCGATGATTGAATTTTCAACCACTGTATTATCGATTGCTTTTTGATTAACTAAAGATAAAAATAAATTATAAGCACCTTGATACTGCTCCTTAGTATAATCAATCCAACGATTTTGATGAGCTAATGCATCATGTAATGCTAATGCGACTTCCGTGTATGGGTCGCCTTTACATTTATCAACCATAGAGCGCATCTTACGCAGTATACTATCAGCAAAGGCAGCAGAGCATGGTTCTCCTGCATGTCTTGATAGTTCTTCTAAATCTGACAATAAAGATTTAGTAATTGTTACTGCACTTGCTTCTAAGACTTTTTGTTCTATATTCACGAAAAACTCCTCTTGCTCTTCAACGTGTGGGTCTTACCGAAACTGACTTTCGTTTAATAGAGTTGTGGTTTTACTGTTTTGCTTTGCTTGTTGCTTTTTACGCCATTTGTCGGCGACTTTTTGAAATTCTTCTATTTCTTCAAAGTCAACTTGTACTGAGGCATTTTTAAATTGTACGCCTAATGCTTCGCTGATATCTAAGATTTCTAGAAAGGTGGCGCATTGATAATCTTTATCTTCGCATTCTTTGATTCGTTCTTCGGAAATGCCTAAGATATCAGCTAGTTCTTTCTGGGTCATTTTTGCTGCTATACGAGCTTTTATTAATACATCTGGTAATTTGTTGAAGTTTTCAATTTGAATTTTTATAGGTTGGGTTTTATCACAATTAGCTAGTCTTTCATATTCGGCAATTTCTGCTTTAAATTCGTCAACTTGGCTTGAATATGCGTCTCTATATAGCTGCCATCTTAACGGGTCTGCTTTTAAATTCTCATCATTATCAATTCCAGCTACAGATTGTTCAAATTTTTGTAGCCACTCTTTGGTGATATTATATTGCTGTTCGTCTTTTATCATGATGGCGCCCACCTTATTAAATCTATGGCTATAATGCCTTTAAGGATGTTTGTTCTTGTATCATATTGAAAAAAATCTATATATGGTGTGGCAGATTCGTTTGCTGGATAGTTCGCTGGAAAAATTTCACCTTTATATCTAATTTTCTGCTCGGCACGCTGCAAGCTAAAGTTATATAAAGTCGGAGCTAGTAATTTTAACTCGTTCATGTTAACTCCGTTTTCCTCCCAACAAGCATCAAAGTCTCCCGGTTTTGGTTTACTGCTGACAAAACTACCATCTATATAGATTATTCTACAACCTGCTGCTTGTAGATGTGTCATTGCTAGCTCCAAACCGTCAAAGAGACGCTGCCGAGTAAAATTATAATTAAATTGTTCGTCGAACTCCTCCCATTCTATCAAATGTATACCCGGTGGTAGATAACCGTTATCGTCAAATGGAATCATCTCTTACACTCACTACACCTGTTTGATTATGTAGTGCGAGAGGTTTAGAGTGCTGAAAATTCAATAAAATTCAACAGTAACTGAGGTAATGGCTTTTTAAGTTATTTTTGCTACACCAAATATGTGTTTTCTCCCAGCTAGTAAAAGTATGAGAATTATACAGATTTACTAGCTTGATAAACGGCGCCACCACTACCCAATAAATAAAGGAATATTTGTAAATCGGAACGTCCACGAATTACCGCAGCTGCAAATGTCAGTAATATTGACAATGATTGTGTATCACCTTGAGTCGCTTCATGCAACCAACTACGAATATTATCCCAATCTGAAACTACTGGTATTTGATAGCAACGGGGTAAACACCATGTCAACTTATTACCCGGTGAATGATTTTCAAACTTACCAGTAGCAATATCAGCCACACCATCCTCAAATGGTAAAATACCTTCACGCTCAACCCAATTAAACGTAACCAGGCACCGACTTAAAAACTTACGTATGTTGGTAATATACGAGTCAGTACCGTAACCTTTAATACCTCTTGATTCAAGAATACGGCAAAGATGCACACACATAACATTTAGATATGTGTAAAGAATAATTAATTTAAATACTGACAACCAATTTGAAATCTGACAAGCTTAACTGACAACCTGAAAGTACTGCTATATAAGCATTCTGACAACCCTGACAACCTGTCTATTAAACTACTTATAGCTTGTTATAAACGTTTAGTTCTTACCTCCTGAAAAGAATACAGAGATTACCTCAACTACTTCTCTCCTGTGCAACCCACTGCTCAAAAAGCTTTGCACCTAACGCATACCGCTCTTGATCTAACTGCCGAACCACACCCGTTCCTGCAAGCACTTCAAGGGCATCTTCCACTGTTCCCAAAGCCAGTTGAGTCTGCTGTGCTAAAGTCTCAGCTGTTCCCTGCTTTTTATCAACCAGTGCCAGATAAACTGTTTGCTCATTTTCACCAAAACCATAACTCCGTTTTGTTCCGTCCCATAAAGCAGAAAAATCTTTGTCGTGCTGCCTAATTAGAGAACGGATTAAAGTCTCCTGAGACCGAGGTGTATCTTGGCAACGATTATCAAAAATAATGTTGAGCATCTGTTGAGTTAGATAAGGATGACACCCTGCCCACTCTATAACTGCATTTACTTCTTGCTCATTAAGTTGCACTGGCGACTCTTCGCATTCACACCGACAATCAATGAGCGATCGCGTTTCTGATTCAGTCAATAAACTTAACCATTGTACTTCAGCAATATTAAGTAAAGGGGAGCCAACGCGCTGCTGATAATCCTTGAGGTCACGATAGCCAGATAATAAAAAGCCCAAAAAAGGGTTGAGAGCAATATCGGTATCTTTCAAACCTCGGAGATAACTCCAAGCGTCATTAGCCCAATCTTGGCGCACAATAAATTCAGAGCTATCCAAAAGAAAGCAAACTCCCTCAAAATTTAGCTCTCGGATTTCGCTGATGCTTTGTAGTAAACGCTTTCTAAATTTCTCATGACTCAAGTTGCCTTCTTCGACATTCAATTTGCTTCCCAACTTGATTTCAGCTCCCAAAATTTTAATTTTTTCAAAACTAATTTCTACTTCCGAAATTTTTCTAAGCCAATTGTTTTGGTAATTATCTGATTCCATTCCTTCTTTTTTCTCTATGATTGCTTTGGTTAATTTGGAAATTAGTAAATAGCGAAAATTATCTAGGCTCTTAGGCTGCTCTTTTTGTAAGTCTAAGAGGACTGGAAATGCTCGTAATGGTTTACCATCGCGAGAATCTAAAAAGCTCCATTTGACAGCATTTAAAGCACTGGTTTTTCCCAAACGTCGTCCCCCAAGGAGGATACGAACTTGAAAAGGCGCCTGCTTTATTGCTGAGATTAAATCGCTACGTCCAAAAAAATGGTAAGGTTCTGTAATCGCTAGTTTAAAATTACTAAAGGGACGATTTAGTATCATTGATGACAACCTAAAGTGATTAACTATTTGTTAATAAAGAATACTACTTGTAAACTATGATATAATAGCAAGAACGTTTTTTGGAGGAACCTTGTTTAAAGAAATGTAAAAGAAACAAAATAAGGTTAGCTTCTCTCGTTAAATGCCAACCCCATTCTGGAAAAGCAGGGGCTTACCGATTAACTTTACTGACCAGACTCTCATCCGCAAACGGATAGTTTAGGGAAAAAGTGAAGCAGCCTTTAGAATCTTCACAAGTTAGATGTTTTTTTGCAATAGCGGTCTTCTTAGTAAGATTTTGCAATAAAACCCATATAAATCCAGTTTATTCAAGCCTTAATACAGATATGAGCTTTTATCACTTGCTATAGCTAAAAAATTTAACTTTTATTAAAAATATGAAATTATCTGGTCAACAGCGTAAAGAGCTACACAATGCTTTAGTAAATGCTTTTCCTACTAAGTTAGTAATTAAGCAATTGTTATCTTATGAGTTAGATAAAGATTTAGACATAATCGCTGGAGGCGACAATTTACAAGAAGTTGTCTTTAACTTAATAAAAACGGCTGAAGCTCAAGGATGGATTCAAGACCTAATTGCTGCAGCAATTAGTTTGAACCCTGGAAACCGAAGCTTACGAGGTATTACCGAAGAATTATTGGCAAATCAGCCGGAAATACTTAAATCATCGTATAGCTTGTTTTTGAAGCCAAGTACTAGGCCGCAGAAAATATTGCAAAAAATATTAGTTTTGGTAGCAATTCCTCCCAGGTTACGTTTGAGTCTCAAAATTCGAGAAATTGAAGAAGCTATACGACGAGCTACAAATCCGGATTTATTTGAAATTCGCATTAGAACTGCTCTACGTCCTCAAGATATCCGCCGTGCTATTGCAGCAGAACAACCCCAAATTGTTCACTTTTGCGGACACGGTTTACAAGATGGCATTTTGATGCTAGAGGATGATGGGGGAAATAATAAACCTGTGCCACCTGAAGCTTTAGCATCACTATTTAAGTTGCACGCTGATTATGTTAAATGTGTACTGCTTAACGCTTGTTATTCAGAAAAACCTGCCGTAGCAATTAGCAAATATATTAATTATGCAATTGCTATGAATCAGTCAATTGAAGACAACGCAGCGATTGCATTTGCTCAAGGTTTTTATGATGGACTGGGTTACAAAATTTCCAGCGATCAAGATGTATTTCAACGAGCTTTTGCTGAAGGCATGGTTGCCATTGAAATGGAAAATCTTTCACAAGAGTTGCTGCCAGTTTTAAAGTCTAAGGCAGAGCAGCTGGAAGTAAGCCAATTAATGGTAATAGCAGAGAAATTTCTGAAGCAAGCTGGAGCTTCGACTAATTTTTTGGATAAAAGTAGCTTGCAAGTTACATCTATTAAAGGCAGTCTCAATACATATGCTCCTATCCCAGTAATAGTAGTAAGCAATCAGCCAACGGGTAAAGATGTAGTTCAAGCATTAGAGTATGCTAAACAGCTAAACGACAAGCGCCAAGATTACCTTGGCATTCTTTTGTATAATGAATTACCTGATGCTCTTTTTCGTTTACGTATGGCTGAAGCGAGGATGAGTGAACATTTTGTTCTAATTCCCATACCGCTTGTAGCGGTAGAGCAAGCATTGTTGGATAGCGATACTTGCCCTGGATTGCTAGCTAGTTATGTAAATCGCTATTTGGGCAATGACCTGTTTGATGATCGCAACGCTATCGGTGATGCGCTTTCCTTCTTTGGTAGAGAGAAGATATTGAATCGCTTAGAAGCAGACCTGAAGAAAAGACAAGGAATTGGATTATTTGGACTTCGCAAATCAGGTAAGACATCATTGCTTCTTCAGTTAAGTTTTGCACTTAAGCCACATCCAGTTGTTCATATCGACCTTCAACCCTATGGTGGCAAACTTTACTATGGAGTAGAAATCTTCAATCAAATTCTTCAACAACTCCATAAAATTGCAGGTAGTCAAAATTTTCAACCCTTTAATCAAGATATTCCTGCTGCTAATGTGGCTGCAAAATTTACCGATTTAGTAAATGATATAGCACAAAATCTTCAGAATAAAAAACATGAACTACCGATAATTTGCCTTTTAGATGAAGTGGAAAGAATTTTTCCATTTTCAACAGACCCCCGTGAGAAAGTAGAAGAGTTTAATGCTGTTTTTGGAGCATTAAGGGCACTAAGCCAGGAAAAACGCACACTTGGGCTTCTTGTTGCCGATGTACATCCTGACTGTAATCGAATTAACCATTGGGTACAACCAGGAGTAGCAACTAATCCAGTATTTAACTTTTTCAAAGAAGAGTTTGTTTCGCCATTTTCATTTGAAGACACAAAAGCAATGCTCGATGGCATTGGTAAGTTAATGGGAAAGCAATTTGATGATGAAACGTTAATAAAGATTCATTGCAAAAGTGGTGGTCATCCATTTATTTCTCGACAACTTGCTAATCTACTTTGTACTCAAATTTCTGGAGAAAAAGATGGGAGAATTCCTAGCTTATTGTCCAAAAAATATTTAGAAAAACCATTTAAATACCCAGGAATTTTAAATGACTATATAGGACAAAGTATTTGGGGTGATTTGACAAAGCGCAATTTTGAATCTGCGATAGTTATACTTCGACTCCTTGCTTGTAACGAAAAACCTACAAACGATTCAATACCAAATAGTGGTTTAGATACAACTAATATTACCGAGTTGAAATCTGGAATTACAGATAGTGATATCTTGAGTTATCTTAGTGTTAACAACTTTACAGAAGACCAGTGTCTAAATGCTCTCCTTTGGCTAGAGTCTGTTGGCTTGGTAACTCGACAAGAATTAGAAGAAGAAACACGCTACCAAATTCACGTGAAACTATTGTCATCTTGGCTTCAGATGCAGATGACTAAAAGCGAGATTGAGCAATGGCAGATAAATTAAAAGAATGTTCATCTGGTACATTCAACCTGCCAATGCGTAAGTCCTAAATGTCTACAAAACTAGCTTTGAATTAAGCAAGTGCAAATATATATCATCACCCTATCCCACATCTTTCCATAACTCATCATTTATCTGCACCAATATATTCTCCAACTGCCCATTAAACGTCTTATTCAACCTTTGAAAACCACCACCTTGACTTTTAAACTCTCCTTGGTCAAGTGATTCCCTATCAACAATAGTTTCAACCTTCAACTGTTTACCTATCCTCTCTAACCATTTACGCTGGGGAGGCGCCCAGCTTTGCATCCCCATAATCTTCCTCATCGCCTTATCCACCCGTTCCTCATAGGGTACTAAAGCATCACCAATAGCAGCTTTGCGAATAAAACCAATAATACTTGCTGCTATATCCTCGTTTGTTGCTTCTCGCCAAGCTACTTGTAAGTTACGCTCGGTGTAACCAGATGTATCTAATAATAAGCGTAGTTCTTTGAGTTGTGCCCTGGTAAGTTCGCGTGGACGTTGAGTAACTACTATCAAAGCTGGTATTTTATTAAGGTTATCCCGCAGGAATGCTGTAAAGCTATCTAGATAATCTTCTGGTTTTTGGGCGCCACCATAACCTCTTTCAACCCGTCTCAGTTCATCAGCATGTCGAGATATAAGTACAGGTTTTCTACCTCCATCTTTGGCATCTAATATTTGAGCTATTCCTTGACGCTTATTAAACCATTCTTTTAATTGTTGTGGTTCAGACTGGCGCCAGTAATTTATTAATTCATCAAATGGCATTCCCGACGATATTTCTAATCGTCTTTTTATATCATCATTACCAGTTTGATATATTACACCTTCTTCACCAACCTTTGACCTCTCTTTCTCCCCTCTCCTCGCAGGAGAGGGGTCGGGGGTGAGGTTAGAATTAAGAGAGCGCCGCAATTTAGCAATAAGCTGGTCAACAACAGTATTAGTATCTTCTACTGTAATAATCTCTTCCACCAACTGAGTAAAAGTAATATTCGGTCTTACCGCAACAGGTTTCATTGTAGAAACATCTTTCAATGCATCGTACAAATTTACTGCGTCGTATATTCTAAATACTTCTTTACCTATATCATCACATCGTCGTGTAGCCCTTCCTAACATTTGTTCGTACAATATCCGAGAATTAACACGACGTATAAAGACTAAATTACATATAGCTGGAACATCTATCCCGGTGGTGAGTAAATCTACTGTAACGGCTATTTTGGGATTTTGTTCGTTTTTGAAGCGTCTAATTAATTGTAATGGTTTATCTGCGGCGCCTGTTATTTTAATAACGGCATCATCTTCAACGCTACCATATTGATTTTGGAGCGCGCGCTTGAGTAAATTAACTACAATATCCGCGTGGGAGTCGGTGACACAGAATATTAACGTTTTCTCTGGTTGTAACGGGTCGATATTAAGAGCCAAATATTCACACACCACCCGGTTAAATTCTTCAGTCACAACCCTTCTATTAAAACTTTCTACCTCAATTCTGACCTCATCGGGTGCATGAACCAAATCAATATTACCTGTAATGGGGTCAAAATATTCCACCTCCTGACCAGCTTGCCAAACAATACCATCTTCTGAAAGTGCAGTAGTAATTTTGTATGGTGGTTCATAATCAATTAACCAACCTTCTAAAACTGCTTCTCTGTAGCTATATATATATACAGGTGTACCAAATATTTGTGTGGTGTGGAGTGCGGGTGTAGCAGTTAAACCAATTTTGACAGCATCAAAATGGTCTAACACTCTCCGGTATTTTGATACATAGTCATTAAAGTCTCTAAACGTTAACTCGCTGTCGCTAAGTTCTCTATCCAGTAAATACCCTCTGTGACACTCGTCAACTACTATACAATCATATTGGTCAGCCGTAGGTATGGAAGTGTCATCACTAGGATAAAGAATCCGTTTAACAAATCCTTGAACTGTGGATATGTGTACCTTTGTATCTCTGTCAGGCGCCACGTCATCCAAATCTTTCAAATCAAATATATCGGCAAACGTTTGTAAGTTCTCTATGCGAGTTTCTTTAAAAGCGTTTGATGCTTGCTCTCCTAATGCAGTGCGGTCAACTAAGAATAAAACACGACGGAAACGTTTTGTTTTCAGAAGTCTATATACAAGGGCAATGGTAGTTTTAGTTTTACCCGTCCCGGTAGCCATTGCAATTAATATTTGTCTGGCACCATCTGACAATGCAGCTTCTACCCTTTGTATAGCCTTAATTTGGTAGTCACGCAGCGTCAAATTATAATTAAAACCTTCTTGCTGTAACTTTTGATGTGCAGTTTCGGTATCAACAGCCAACAAATCTTGTAAACCTTGCGGTGAATACCATGTTGTCAGGGAACGACGAAGATTTGATGGTTTGCGTACATCACAAAACCATATACCGCTCTTTGTTTCCAACTGTCTCAAAAACGGGCGCCCATTTGTAGCGAACACAAACGGCACTATATACTCACCCCAAGGACCACCTGGTAAAGTCTCATTACCTCTAACTATATAACCGCGACTATAACGCTTTGCTTGATCAACGGCGCCATATACATCAGTACTTTGCCGTTTAGCTTCAACGGTTGCCACAACAATTAAACCCACACATAATATATAGTCAGCACGACCATCACTTGTAGGAACTTCAGCAATAGCCAAATTTTTACCCTTAGTCGGACGAACACCCTTACCGTAGGTGATATTCTCCGAATCTGCCTCCCATCCAGCTTGTCGTAACTGCACATCAATAAGGCGCCGAGTTTCCCGCTCATCCAGGTCAATATTATCCCCTGCAACCTGCGCTCTTTCTATTGTTTCTTGAATAACTTGTGTAGACTCATTTTGTGCCGCTGCTTTCAAAGATGCTATCTGTACATCAGTACTTGCAGATAAACCGCGCGCTAATTCTTCTGCGGATATCCTTAATTGTGCTTCCTGTTGTAACCGTATTTGTGCCAACTCTGCCGCTGTACGAGTTGCCGAATATTCACTACGTAGCGTTGCTAATTCTTCGAGTAAAGTCTTATTTTCCAGCTTAGGGTCAGGTGGTGGAACGAAGGCGCCGGGATGAAACTCAGCATCCTTCGTAACAACCCGGTAATACCAAATACCCAACGACCGAGCGTGTTTAAGATTACTTAATGCTACACGCTGATTACCACCAAACGCATGGTTTGCATCGTTGCCCGCGCGTCGTAACTCATCAAACAAATCGTAAACTTTGGACTTTAATACACCCCTATCCCGCAGGCGCCGCATCAGATCAATTTGTCTCTCACACTCAACATCAGGCATCCGCACCCTTGCAGCAACTACCTGTAACAGGTATTCACCATATTGCCGCAGCTTCAATAAACAAGTGTTAGGGTCGTCCGCAAAGTATCTCTCAGCCAAGGCGCCTAACTGCGCTAGCTGTTGATCATGCTGCGCGATAAATTCAAAATTAGGCGATGTTGGCTGTGGCATTCAGTAAGAGGATGATACATATTAGCTGTATATTTTATAGCAGATTACTCAGATATTGACCATGAGAATAATTATACGCACGTAGTCCAAATGCTTATATAGACTACGCTTGATAGTTTGTAACATGGGAATTTATCAGGCGCCAGTTGTAATTAGTTTAACCGCACTCGAAGTAATTTATTTGTATACTTGTTGCGTATTGTCGCGCTACTTTCCGCGCGATACCACCGATATCACATTTATTAGATGATGTTTGTAAGCTCTAATATATAGATATTACACTTCGGAGTAATAAGGTCATGACTGGAACCAAACCAACCCGTACCGTCCCTCTAGGGAGAATATTCCCAGAGATACAGTGGACTGAAGAACAAAAAGAACAACGCCAAGCTATAAGAGAAGCTTTATATCAGCGCGCGCTACCTATTTTTGAAAGGCTCAAACCAGAATTAATTAAAACTCATTACAACTGGTATATAACCATTGAACCCGACAGCGGCGAGTATTTTCTTGACCAAGATGAAATTAAAGGCGCCTTAAGAGCGCATGAAAAATATCCTGATTGCAGGTATCATACTTTTCGTGTCAACGAAACAGGTGCTTGCGGAACGATATGATAAACGGTATTTTTGGTGTTGAGGATGCCTTAATCTTTGAAATAGAATTTATTGCATCGGATGGTAGTGGGCTAGAAATAGAAGCTATGTTCGACAGTGGATTTTCCGGGTGGTTAGCTGTAAACGACCAAGACATAGATGGTTTTGGTTGGATAAAATTTGACCGAAAAATCATGACAACAGCACAAGGTAGTTCGTTCTTTGATATTTATGCAGGAACAATAAAGCTTGATGGTCAAGAACACCATATCCCTGTGCATGTTGGTAAGAATTTAACAGAAGTTCTACTTGGGCGCCAATGGCTAGAAACCAAGCCATTATTCGTGAATAAACCAGAGGGTATATTAACCAAGCGGATAATTTCTGACTTTGGGTTAACTGAAGCTGTTGATGGCGCCCTCAAGTATCATGGCGCCGCTTCAAACGCAATATTAGAGAGGATATCTCCTGCTTTTCATCTTTTAAAAAACATCAAAATAAAAATTGTTAAGTTTAGTAATCATCATCTGTTTTTAGGCTTTTAACTGCCTGAATAAGTTCTCGAAATAATTCACCAAAACCCATCATTTGTTCGTCAAAAGTATCACCATTATTTACATATAAATCGTTCTGGCGTTTTAATTCAATAGCGTGTTTTGCGGCAATAACTTCCGTAAGTGGTACTTTCATCTTTTTAGACAGCGATACTGCCTCTTCTAAAAAATCTTGTAAGTCTTGTTTACACCAGTTTCTTTCTGATTGATTAAATAAAGTACCCATTGTCTTATATTCCTTGGATTACTTAATTGTGTAAGCCTATTTTTTAGCGTATTCTAAGTATACAACTTTTTAACACACAACAGAATCACTGATTTTAAAATCTTGACCTAACAATTCGCAATTCGCAAGTCGCAATTACTCCTCCGGAGTCACTACGTGAACGCAATTGAAAATGCGAATTGGGATAGAATCATTGATTAATTGCCTTGGGGGATACAAGCCCCCACCATACCGCAGGTTGGTGGCACCCAAACAGTGATGGGTACAAGCCCTCACTGTTTGTCTTAATTGCG
>NZ_JBXXZH010000267.1:0-11955 GCF_059640475.1 Calothrix sp. CBUCES-K 9914 | reverse complement strand
TTTGACTGGAAACGTTGACGGCAAAAGCATTTTTGCCAATCAGATTTTTGGCGAAGGTATTGATGGTACTGAGTTGTTTTTGAATTTTTATTTGTAGTTGTTTCTTTCCTTAGTTAGATAGAGGCTTATAAAACCTAAAGCCGTTGATTTGATGAGTTAAAACTAGATAATTAAAGTTGTGTGAAGTAGGATTGACAAACAAGCAATAATACCCATGCTACCTAACTCCTGAATATTACCAATACTGGGCAGTTGCGGCGCCCAACATTACCTACTCCAAACCCCCGCACATATCAGCAAGTTTCCTTTGATTTTAAGCAACACACCTAATTTTTTCTTAATTTACCATTACAAAACTACCCAAGGCGCCCTAAGTAAAGGCAAACAAACCTACTATATTAAAGTTACAGATATTTTTTAGCTGAAACAGTTTTATAGCTATCCGTGTACAATGCCAAATGTACTCATCAAAAAAACAAAGTTATGGAAAACGAATGATGGAACTTTATTAAAATCTTTCTTTGCCCATAAAGGACATATCTTAAGTGTAAATTTTAGTCCTAATCGTCAACTTTTAGCTTCTGCTGGTGAAGATGGAATTGTAAAAATCTGGCAAGCTAGTAATGGAATTTTGCTTCACAGTCTTCACGGTCACAAAAGCGCAATTAGAAACGTAATTTTTCTAAATGACAATATTTTAGCATCTGTTTCTGCTGGCTTAGAAAAAAAGATTATTTTTTGGGATTTAAAAAATATAGAACTAGATAAGTTACTAAAACAGGGTTGTAGTTGGGTGAGCGACTATCTAGAAAAAAGTCCCACGCTGAAATATGATGACATACGTATTTGTGATGAAATGTCAAAATAGTCACTGTCTTTTCGCACCTCTTTTAAATTTAAAAAGGGCGGGCAGGGATGCCCGCTCCACAAGAGGTAAAATTTAAGCTACTTAGCTGACTGTGGTTGCTAGTTTTGCAAGGTGGTCTGCAAGTAATTGCTCTAGGTTTTCTAGGGCTTTGGTGAATCCTTTGATACCTTCGTCTAGTTTTTCGGAAGCCATACGGTCTTCTGCGTGCATTTTGTCGTAGGTTGCTTTGTCAATGGTGATTTTTTCTATTGACATTGCTGCTGCTTTTTCAGCGTCGAGTTTGCGGGGTAGTTCGCCTTTTGTTGATTGTAGTTCTGATAATAGCTGGGGTGAAATTGTTAATAAGTCGCTACCTGCAAGTTCGGTAATTTCGCCAAGGTTACGGAAGCTGGCGCCCATTACTTCGGTTTTATAACCAAATTTCTTGTAGTAGTTGTAGATATTGGTGACAGAAACTACACCTGGGTCTTCAGCGGGTGCATAGCTATCGCGTCCGGTTTCTTTTTTATACCAGTCGAGAATGCGTCCAACGAAGGGAGAAATTAGAGTTACACCAGCTTCTGCACAGGCAATTGCTTGGTGAATACCAAATAGTAGGGTGAGGTTACAGTGAATTCCTTCTTTTTCAAGAATTTCTGCCGCGCGAATACCTTCCCAAGTACTCGCAATTTTTATTAATACTCGTTCTTTGCCAACACCTGCTGCTTCGTATTGGGCAATTAAACCGCGTGCTTTGTTGAGAGTTGCTTCGGTATCGTAAGACAAACGTGCGTCAACTTCGGTGGAAACGCGACCAGGAATAATTTCTAGAATCTTTAAACCGAAGGCAACTGCCAAACGGTCAAAAGCTAAGGTCAAAATATCTGCCTCTTTGGCGCCTGCTCCTAAATCTTGTTTTGCTTTTAAGAGAGTATTGTTGACAATTTCCTGATACTCAGGCATTTGTGCCGCAGCGGTAATCAGAGAGGGGTTGGTGGTTGCATCTCTTGGTGTAAACTTCGCGATGGCGCCGATATCTCCTGTGTCAGCTACCACTACAGTCATTGTTTTGAGTTGGTCAAGTAAATTACTAGACATAAAATTCCTCTTGAACTTTGTTTATCAGGACTTATATCAATTGCGTTTCGTGTCGGCAGGAGTACTGTATTGAGGAGCGCGTTGTTTATTTGTGTAACAGGCAATTAACAAAAAGCCACGCTTGTCCGTAAGTCATTCTCCTCCAGCCCTATTCTAGGCAGGTAAAATTAGATTTTACAGTGTGTTTTTATGCAGTTTAGTTAAATCATCTTGATCTTTTTAGTGCTGAGTGCTGAGTAATGAGTGCTGAGTGCTAAGTTTTAAGTCATTATTCCTAACTCCTAACTCCTAACTCCTACCTCCTAACTCCTAACTCCTACCTCCACTCAGCACTCAGCACTCAGCACTTTCTACTTGATTCCTTCTTTGTGTGCCATTGATAACATTAAGTCGATGACGCGGTTTGAGTAACCCCATTCGTTGTCATACCACGATACGACTTTGAAGAAGTTAGAATTTAACTCTATTCCGGCGCCTGCATCAAAGATGCTCGAACGCAAATCTCCTTGAAAGTCGGTAGATACTACTTCGTCTCCGGTATATCCCAAAATACCTTTGAGTCCGTTTTCTGAAGCGGCTTTCATGGCTTCGCAAATTTCTTTATAGCTAGTAGATTTACTTGTTTTGAAGGTTAAATCTACTACAGATACATCTGGGGTGGGGACGCGGAATGCCATACCTGTTAATTTACCTTTTAAGTCGGGTAACACTAACGCGACAGCTTTGGCTGCACCCGTTGATGAAGGGATGATATTCTGTGCGGCACCGCGTCCTCCTCGCCAATCTTTTTTACTGGGACCATCTACAGTGGGTTGAGTTGCGGTCATTGCGTGGACTGTCGTCATTAACCCTTCGGCTAACCCAAAGTTGTCGTGAATAACTTTAGCGATGGGCGCCAGACAGTTTGTAGTGCAGCTAGCATTAGAAACAACTGTATGCTTCGCTGGATCAAATAAGTTATGGTTTACACCTACCACGAAAGTTTGAACTCTTTCGGGTTCTTTGGTGGGAGCAGATATTATTACCCGCTTTGCACCTGCTTTGATATGGTTTGCTGCACCTTCGTAGTCGGTGAATAAACCAGTAGCTTCAACTACGTAGTCGGTGCCTAATTTACCCCAAGGTAATTCAGCAGGGTTACGAACCGAAACGCAGGGAATAAAGTGACCGTCAACCACAATACCATCGGGTTTTGCTTCAACTGTACCTTTGTACATCCCGTGGGTTGAATCGTATTTTAATAAATATGCCAGGTTATCGGGTGGCACTAAGTCATTAATACCTACAAACTCTATGTTGGGGTTACTAATGCCCGCACGGAATACCAACCGTCCAATACGCCCAAATCCGTTAATACCAACTTTCAACTTAGCCAAGCGTTATCCTCCTTATGCTGCATCTCGCTTTCAGTTTCTAAGATTAAGGATGCAGCTAATTTGTTTTTAGTTCAGTGACCGTTAAGTCAGACTGATCTAAATTAATGGTGACAGTAGCATTGTGAATAAGCTGATTTGATGGATTTGTTTTAAGATTTGTCAGGAAATGAGTAATTAAATCCCCCCCAACCCCCCCTTAATAAGGGGGGGCTAAGTAAGAAGTACTCTTGTTCCCCCCTTATCAAGGGGGGTTAGGGGGGATCAGCCTAACTACCCTCGTGTCCAATATCAGTCTTGGCGCCTATATCTTCCCATTTCCAGTCTCGAACTTCAGGCATGTCCTCACCATATTTGTGAATGTAAGTTTTGTGGTCGATGAGTTTGTCTAGCAGCATTTGCTTGGTGTATGCTGTACTACAACTTAAGTTAGGTACGCGGTTAAGAACGTCCATTGCTAAATGGAAGCGGTCTAATTCGTTTAACACTACCATGTCGAATGGTGTTGTTGTAGTTCCTTCTTCTTTATAACCTCGCACGTGTAAGTTATGGTGGTTGGTGCGACGATAGGTAAGACGGTGAATTAACCAGGGATAACCGTGATATGCAAAAATAATTGGTTTACTGGTGGTAAATATTGAGTCAAAGTCTTTGTCAGATAGTCCGTGTGGGTGTTCAGTAGGTGGCTGAAGTCTCATTAAGTCCACTATGTTTACTACCCGCACTTTTAATTCTGGTAACTCTCGACGCAATATGTCTACTGCTGCTAATGTTTCTAATGTTGGCACATCCCCCGCACATGCCATTACAACATCTGGTTCGCTACCTTTATCGTTACTTGCCCATTCCCAAATTCCAATTCCTTTGGTGCAATGCTTAATAGCTGCGTCCATATCTAAGTACTGTAACGCGGGCTGTTTTCCTGCCACAATTACATTTATATAATGACGCGAACGCAAGCAATGATCTGTCACTGATAATAGACAGTTGGCATCGGGTGGTAAATATACACGAATTATTTCTGGTTTTTTGTTGACTACATGGTCAATGAAACCTGGGTCTTGGTGCGAAAACCCGTTATGGTCTTGGCGCCATACATGTGACGTGAGAAGATAATTGAGTGATGCAATCGGTCGGCGCCAGGGAATATCTAAAGTTGTTTTTAACCACTTGGCGTGTTGGTTAAACATTGAGTCAATAATATGGATAAATGCTTCGTAACACGAGAAGAAACCGTGACGACCTGTAAGTAAATATCCCTCTAACCATCCTTGACAAGTATGCTCGCTCAATATTTCCATAACTCGACCGTCTGGAGAAAGATGTTCGTCTTCAGGGATACGGGGAGCGTCCCAAGTTCTATCAGTAACTTCAAATACTGCGTCTAAACGGTTTGATTGTGTTTCATCGGGACCAAATATCCTAAAATTACGGCTTTCTAAATTCCGCTTCATTATATCTCTGAGGAATTTACCAGTTACCTTTGTAGCCTCGGCACTAATTGAACCAGGTTTTGGAACATCAACAGCATAGTTCTGAAAGTCGGGCATTCGCAACGCACGTATTAAAACACCACCGTTAGAATGTGGGTTATCACCCATGCGTCGCTGTTTAGTTGGCGCCAGTTGTGCGAGTTGAGCAATAAATTTACCATTCTCGTCGAAGAGTTCTTCTGGTTTATAACTCTTCATCCACTGTTCAAGAAGCTTAAGATGTTCGGGGTTACTTTTTAGTTCACCAAATGGTACTTGGTGAGAACGCCAAAAACCTTCTGTTTTCTTACCATCAACATATGAAGGTCCAGTCCATCCTTTGGGACTTCGCAGGATAATCATTGGATATTGGGCACGTTTGGTAAACCCGTGTACGCGCGCTTCTCTCTGAATACCTTTAATTTCTTCTACAACGGTTTCCAAGGTTGCCGCCATTTGTTGGTGCATTAGTTCTGGGTCGGAACCTTCAACAAAGTAAGGTTTGTAGCCATAACCAACAAATAAACTTTCTAATTCTTCGTCATCAAGACGCGCTAATACAGTGGGGTTAGCGATTTTGTATCCGTTGAGGTGCAGTATAGGTAATACGGCGCCATCGTTTACAGGGTTAATAAACTTATTCGAGTGCCAACTAGTTGCAAGTGGGCCTGTTTCCGCTTCACCATCACCAACAACACAGGCAACTAATAAATCTGGATTATCAAATGCGGCGCCGTAAGCATGAGACAATGCATAACCAAGTTCTCCACCTTCGTGTATTGAACCCGGAGTTTCTGGCGCCACATGACTAGGAATACCACCAGGAAAGGAAAACTGTTTAAATAGGCGCCGCATCCCTTCTGTATCTTGGGAAATATTGGGATAATATTCGCTGTAAGTACCCTCAAGATAAGTATTCGCCACTAAACCAGGCCCACCATGTCCAGGTCCAGCTATGTAAATAACACTTTGGTCGTATTTTTTGATGATTCTATTTAGATGGACGTAAATAAAGTTCAAACCAGGAGTTGTGCCCCAATGCCCTAAAAGTCTTGGTTTAACATGTTCAATCTTTAAAGGCTCTTTAAGAAGCGGATTATCTAAAAGATATATTTGTCCTACAGAAAGATAATTAGCCGCGCGCCAATATGCGTTAATTAAATGGAGTTCTTCGTCAGTTAAAGGCTTTTGTTCGGTCGAAATTGCTAAAGTCATATTACACCTTGGTAGCAAACCGATTGTACTAATTTGTCATGACTCGCAAGTACAATTATCCTATTGCTTGGAGTTATTGCTAAAAACCAATTAGAAATAGGAATAATTATAGTTGGCAGCCTCTCCCAACACTAGCAAAGCATTTAATAACAAAACTCATACTTAATCATTATTTCAACCATGCATAAATTTAAAAATAATAATCGGAAGTATCTATAAAAATCTATCTATTTACCAAAATAAATATATCTTTAGAAAGATGTTACAGAAGCCGGGTTTCCCCAGCTCTGAAAACAATAATCTTCAACATTTACCCTTAAGAAAATAACAAATTAACTAGTGCTGTTTGCTTGACACTACCATTAAAACCTAAAGTTTGGTCTAAATTAGTTTCACTAAAAATAACAGTTTGAAAATCAACTTTATTTAAAATTGCACCTTCTAAATTTGTTTACCAAAAGCTTGTTTTATTAAATTAGGATGTTAATACACTATTACTAAGACTAATATCAAATCCTAAAGCAGTTTTGAAATTAACTTCTTTAAAAATAGTTCTGTGAAAAGAGGCGCCTGTCATATTAGCTTCCGTTAAGTCAACATTGATAAATACAGCTTTATCTAAACATGCTCCTGCTAAGTTGGCTCCTGATAAATTAACTTCTCTAAAAATTGCGTTTTCTAAATTAGCTCCTTGCAAATTGGCGCCTTCAAAGTTAGTTTGATGAAATACTGCCCTTCGGAAACTCACTTCCTTCAATAATGCGTTTTCAAAATTAGTTTGCCAAAAGCTAGTTCTTTTTAATAGCGCTCCTCTCATATCGACCGCGCGCAAGTTGGCACGGTTCAGATTGACTTGTAGAAAATAAGTACTAGTTAAATCAGCTTCACTAAGGTCTGTACACCAAAGATTTGTTTCTTGAAATATTGCTCTTCCTAAGTCCGCTCTTCTTAAAACTGACCCGTTTAGAATAGATTTCCAGAAAATTGTTTCTGAGAGGCTTGCCGCCATTAAATTGGCACGAACTATTACTGCTGCTTGCAGGTCTGCATTTTGAAGACAAGCTCCAAGTAAATTAGCTTGTGTAAGATTCGCTTGAAATAAAATCGCTTTTTCTAAATTAGCTTGCATTAAACAAGCTCGTCTCAAAGAGGCTTGATCGAGATTAGCTTTACTAAGGTTAGCATGATTTAGGTTGGCACAATTAAGATTAGTTCGGCTGAGATTGGCGCCACTAAGATTAGCACCACTGAGGTATGCTCCACTAAGATTTGTAGCTTCTAACTGTGCGGATTCTAAGTCAATTTGACTCGAAAATCCCTCCTCCTTGTACCTATTCCAGATATTTGTGCCTTGTAACAGTAAGGCAATATGCTTTTGATTTGCCATTTAGAAGCAGCTAGTGAGTTCGATTTACTTGTATTTTACAATACTTAGTATGTACATTTTATGACTATTTATTTGATTTAAATAATCCTTCTTTGGATATAAAAACGCACGTTTATAGCGTATATTTTATTAATTAGTCATTCAGTTCTAATAATCCTTCTGGGGGTGTAATTTCCGCGCGTTTATTTTCTATATCTACAACAGGAACTATTTCTTTTACAAAAGGAATTAAAACGGTCTTTTTTGTATCTTTGCCTTTATTGTAAAGTTCAACTTCGAGTAAATCGTTACCCGCAGGAATAAGATTAATAACAGTGCCGATAAAATCGCCTAACAGAAAAATTTTTAATCCAACTAAGTCTAAAATATGATATTCATCTTCGCCTAATTGGGGACGGTCGTCTTCGGAGACTAATAATTTACAACCACGCATTTCTTCGGCTTGGTTACGATTTTCAATTCCTTCTAATTCTATAATATATAAATTTTTACCCTCTAGATATTTCCCTGATACTAATTCAATTGGTTCTGGCACTATAGAACCGGGACGTAACAACCAACGGGAGCCTGGTATTTCAAAGCGTTCAGGAAAATCTGTATCAGGATACACTCGCATTTCACCGTATATTCCTTGTGCAGCGACAATAGTACCTATTTGTAACCAACCATCAGGAATATAAGTAGTAAGGGGTGATTTATTTTGATTTTCTTGTTTGACTTGTTTCTTTTTCTGCTTCTCCATATTTCTTTTCTTTGCGTCCTTTGCGTCCTTTGCGGTTTATTTATTAAAGATGTTGAGTTACGCGCGAAGCTCTTAACCCAACCTACATTTACATCCGTTACATCCGTTGCATCCGTTGCTTTCTTACACGCTTACGGTGGCGCCACGATACACTTTTGCAGTAACTTCAGCTAAACGTTCCATAGCTGTAGCTATTTCCTCATCACTACCAGTTAAACTAATACGTAAACACTCTTGCTTATGCTTCCACTCGGAGCGTAAACCAGGGAAAAAGCTGCTACCAGGAACAGCAATTACACCAACTTGCTTTAATTGCTGGTAAAATTCCCAATCAGTCATAGGTAAATCTTTCAACCATAACCAAGCAAAAATGGCGCCTTCTCCACGGTGCAAGAACCAAGGTAACGAGTCAGGCATTGCAGCATCCAAAGCGGTTTCCAACACTGTAAACTTGTTTTGATAGAACGAACGAATTACAGTTTCAGAAATCTCAACCAAGGCGCCAGAATTAATCGCGCGTGCAGCAATAGCTTGTCCATAGCGTGAAGCGTGAATACAAGCATTGGTTTGGAAACACTCTAATACGTTTATTACTTCTGGGTCACCAATTGCTATACCAATACGTTCTCCAGGCAGTCCTGCTTTTGATAAACTCATGCAGTGGATAACATTGCCCCCAAACAAGGGTGTCATCTCAGTAAAATTCAATGCTGGGAACGGAGGAGCATATGCAGAATCTACCATAACTGGTACATTATACGGCGCCGCTAGTGATGCTATTTTACTAACTTCTTCGTCGGTAAGCACATTACCTGTAGGGTTACACGGACGTGAGAAAATAACACAACCTGTATTTTCGTCTATTGAAAGTTGGCTAAAGTCGGGACGGTATTTAAATCTATGTGCTGCGGTATCTATATCTAAAGTCGGTTTATAAGCTATTAAAGATTCTGGAGTTAGTGCAACACCACCATATCCTGTGTAGTCAGGACTAAGGGGGAGGACTATGTGTTTTAAATCCCCCCCTTCCCCCCCTTGATAAGGGGGGGTGTAACCTCCAAATGCGTTTGCTGCGTAGAAATATAAAGATTGACTACCTGGGGTTATAAGAATATTACGGTCGGTGAGGTTTAAGTTGTAGCGTTTATTAAAGTCGTTTACAACAGCTTCGATAAATGGAGCGTAACCTTGACTGGAACCGTAGCGACAAACAACTTCGCCATATTCGGAGCTAGCTAGTAAATCAGCGGTACAATCACGCCATAATTTCTCAACTTCTGGCAATATTAACGGATTTCCAGCACTTAAGTTAATAAATTGCTGTCCTGCACCCGCGCGCAATGTTTCGATAATGTCCTTCATAATAGCTCGAACGCCTGTAAGGTTGGACATTTGGGCGCCGATTTTGGTAAGTGCAGGAGTCATAAGCCGCGAACGATTAAAATAAGTAATGGATTTAGTAATTCTCTCTAAATGTAACGATACATTGACGTGATTCGCAAATGATTTTGGGGAATATTAAACTCGTAAAAGTCCATGACGCAGCAACAAAGGACGTAGAGGCATGAAAGTTAAAGCAGCAGTAGCACAAGAAGCAGGTAAATCGTTAGTTATTGAGACAGTTGATTTAGATAGTCCAAAACAGGGTGAGGTTTTAGTTGAAATCAAAGCTAGTGGAGTTTGCCATACCGATGCTTACACTCTTTCTGGTAAAGACCCGGAAGGATTATTCCCCGCTATTTTAGGACATGAAGGCGCCGGAATTGTCGTTGAAGTTGGCGCCGATGTTAAAAGTGTCAAACCAGGAGACCATGTGATACCCTTATATACTCCTGAATGTCGCCAATGTGAATATTGCTTGAGTCAAAAGACAAATTTGTGCCAAGCTATTCGAGTCACTCAAGGTCAGGGTTTAATGCCTGATGGTACAAGTCGTTTTTCAATAGACGGCAAAAAAATCCATCATTATATGGGTACTTCAACGTTTTCAAATTATACCGTTTTGCCAGAAATTGCTGTAGCTAAAATTCGCGAAGATGCACCATTTGACAAGGTTTGCTATATCGGTTGTGGTGTTACTACTGGTATTGGGGCAGTAATTAATACAGCAAAAGTCGAACCTGGCGCCAATGTGGTTGTATTTGGTTTAGGGGGTATAGGTTTAAATGTCATTCAAGCCGCGCGTATGGTTGGTGCGAATATGATAATTGGGGTAGATATTAACCCTAGTAAAAAAGCTTTAGCTGAAAAATTTGGCATGACGCACTTCGTTAACCCCCAGGAAATTGATGGTGATATTGTTCCATACTTAGTGAATTTAACAAAGGGTGGTGCCGATTATACTTTTGAGTGTATCGGTAATGTTAATATTATGCGTCAAGCGTTAGAGTGCTGTCATAAAGGATGGGGAGTTAGTGTCATTATTGGTGTTGCCGCAGCAGGTCAGGAAATTAGTACTCGTCCATTTCAACTTGTTACAGGTAGAGTTTGGAAAGGAAGCGCGTTTGGTGGCGCCAGAGGTCGTACTGATGTACCAAAAATCGTAGATTGGTATATGGATGGCAAAATCAATATAGACGATTTAATTACTCACGTTATGCCAATAGAGAAAATCAACGATGCATTTGATTTAATGCACAAAGGTGAATCTATTCGCAGTGTAGTCACATTTTAGTACAAAAGTATTACTAACATAAACGCATTATTAACATAAACGTAGCATAGGCGTCTCGCCTGTGCAGCCTGTTTTTTACCAGAGAGGCAATAAGTTTAGTTAAAATAAGTAAATATTGATACTGTAATTTTATTTATGTATGTATTTATCGCAAAAAGAGCGCTATTTTATAAAATGAAAATGCATAACTTCTGTAATTTTTATACATTATTAGCACAGGCGAGACGCCTATGCTACGGCACTCTCACTATTATATCCTTAAGCTTGGCGCCTATGGTTCCAGCACATCTATCTCACGCTTATATTCCAATGTCAGAATTTAATTTAGCATCATATCAATGGAAAAACCGTATTTTGCTAGTTTTCGCAAATAATGCCGAAGATGTAAACTACCAACAACAAGTACAAAAATTTCAACAACATCAACAAGGTTTAAATGAGAGAAATTTACTTTTAGTTACAGTTTTAACCCAAGGTACAAGTTATAGTAACCAACAGCCAATAAATACAGCATCTGCGGCAAAATTACGTCGGAGGTTCAATATTAGCGATAATGATTTTCGTGTTATCTTGGTTGGCAAAGATGGTGGTGCAAAACGAGAAGACTCTAAAGTTGTTCAAGCAGAAACAATTTTTCGTGAAATTGATGCAATGCCAATGCGACAACAAGAAATGCGGCAACGTAGATAATACTGTTATTCAATTTATACATGTTTGATACCTTTCCTACTATTGATACGCAAAACTTGGTATTAAGACAAATTCAGTCATCTGACACTGAGGCGATATTTGCCTTCTTCTCAGACCCAGAGGTTTTACAGTACCATGATGCCGAACCTTTCGCAAATCTTGAACGTGCGGCAAGGTTAATCAATACTTGGAATGACCGTTTTTTAACTAGACAAGGTATACGCTGGGGAATAGCAAAGAAAAGCGAGAATATTATTATTGGCACCTGTGGTTATCGTCTCTGGGGTAAACCAATGTTTTGCGCTGAGTTAGGATACGAGTTGTCAAAAGCACATTGGCGAACAGGTATAATGACGGAAGCGCTATCTAGTATAATTCGATTTGCGTTTGAACACATGGAATTAAACCGCATCGAAGCGACAGTGATGTTAGAGAACACAGCATCAATGAGTTTGCT
>NZ_JBXXZH010000266.1:0-11961 GCF_059640475.1 Calothrix sp. CBUCES-K 9914 | reverse complement strand
ACTATGGTTATCAAATACCTGGCAACCCAGGTCTTGTAGATGAGTCGCAAATCTACAAAACTATGTATAATGCCGTGACAGGAACTGATAAATCAACTGTTAAGAGTCCTCAGACTTTTTACGGCGATGGTAAAGATGATATTTTCTACGGTGGAGCAGGCAATGATACCTTCTACGCAGGTGAAGGTAATAATTACATCTTTGCTAATCAAGGTGATAACTTAGTGTACACTGGTGCAGGGAATGACTTGATTTATTCGGGTACTGGTAAAGACTTAATTTACGCAGGCGAAGGTAATAACAACATTTTCTCCGGCGCCGGCGATGATACTATATACACTGGTGCAGGTGACGACCAAATCTATGCAGGTGCTGGTAATAATTTAGTTTACGCAGGTGAAGGTAAGAATTTTATTACGGCTATAGGCGGTAATAACATTATCTATACAGGTGCTGGAGATGATGATATTCGCACTGGTGCAGGTAATGATTTAATTTACGCAGGTGAAGGAAACAATATCATTGATGCAGGTACTGGAAATGATACCGTTTATGCAGGTAGTGGCGCCGATAAATTTATTTTAGAAGCTGGTACAGGTTCTGTAACAATTTACGGATACTCCGCAAAAGACCAAATTGTACCTGGTAGCAGTTTCAAACCCACTGACTTACTTTCAACTAGTTTAAGCGGTAACGATACTTTAATTAGTTTCGGTAGTGACTTACTAGCAACCATCAAAGACAACACCTCTGTCAAAATAGGTTAGTCGTAGGTTGGTGTACGCTCTGCGTAACCCAACACACACTATTTCTTCACACCTACTACTGCATCATCTTTATTTTGCAATTCCAACAGTTCTGGAACCGTAACAAACTTATAACCTTGCTGCCTCAACTTACTAATAATTTGTGGTAAAGCTGTTACAGTATGGCTACGGTTCCCTCCTCCATCGTGCATTAGTACTATACCACCAGGCGCCGCTTGTTTCATAACCCGTTTAATTAATGTTGCTACAGATGGAATACGGTAGTCTTCTGAATCAGCAGACCATAGAATAATCGCATCGTTTTGATTTTTGGCATATTCGACTAAACCGTTGTTTAGTATTCCTCCGGGTGGACGAAATAAATTAGTTTTAACGCCTAAAGTTTTTTCAATCACATCTGCCGTACTATTGATTTCGGAAGCTGCCAATTGTGGACTCATATGCATGTACCAGTGATGCCACGTGTGGTTGCCAATAACATGACCGTCTGCCAAGACGTTTTTTCCTTGCTGTGGAAAGTTTTTAACGTTTTGCCCAATCATGAAAAACGTTGCTTTAATATTATTTTTACGAAGTATTGTTAAGATTTTGTCTGTAGAATCATGCCACGGTCCATCATCAAAAGTTAAAGCTATATATTTTTCGCTTTTTTTAAGTTTTGCTTCACGCACTGTTACAGAAGCAAAGTTTTGCGGTGCTTTGAATATGATATTATTTACCGGAGCTTGTGGTTGTTGTGGTTGTGTTGCATGAGGCGCCGAAGATAAGGGATGTGTGGAAGCTAAGTTAATGCTTTGACTACTAGCTTGTCCACTTGCCTCAAGCTGATGTCGTCTACTTAACAGTGTGTAAGTAAAAATACTGCTACCTGTAATTATTGATAGTAGTGTTAATTGCCGTAGAAGAAACAGCTTTTTAAGTTTCATGAACTTGTGCCCAAATTATCAGGGTAATAGTAACATATTTAGTTTAAAATTTAATGATTATATAGGAACTCGGCTTTGTAGAAATTTGGCACTAATTATTCATACGTTTGACACACTGATGTCAGACAGGTGTTGTAGAAGATAAAATATTGCTTTATTTTGCTTTTTAAAGACCGTTAAACAGAATATTAATAATGATTAGAAAAATTTCTCAATTTTGGTTACACTCTATACATCCTCGTTTGGTTACTTTAATTGCTGCACTGGGAATAGGTGGAATTAGTGTTTGTCTGCTAGTTTTATTTATTGTTGCTAAATTAGCAGAGGAAGTTTTAGAGAAAGAAGCTTTTGCATTTGATACAAACATCTTACTATGGCTGCATCAATTTGCTAATCCTAGTCTTGATAATTTAATGTTGTTTATTACTCATATCGGCAACCCAACAACGGTAATAATTATAGTTGTTATTACTTTAGCTGTTTTGTGGTGGCGCCGTTATCGATTAGAGTTTATGATATTTTTATTAACGTGTTTGGGTGCGTTTATTTTAAATACATGTTTAAAGTTGTTTTTCTCAAAAACTCGTCCGCAGCTTTGGAAACAATTAATTACTGAAACCTCATTTAGCTTTCCTAGTGGTCATGCACTTGGGTCAATGGTTTTATATGGTTTTCTTGCTTATTTATTAGCTTTCTTTTATCCAAGATTTTCCGCGCTTATCTATATTTTTGCTGTGTTTTTAATTGGTGCTATTGGTCTTAGTCGATTATATTTAGGTGTTCACTGGCCTACTGATATAATTGCAGGTTATGGAGTGGGATTTTTATGGTTGACTATATGTATTACAATGTTAAAACTACAAAGATTAAGAAAAGTTAGCAATTTAGATTAGGTATCATTATTCCCGCTTTGCGACCTTTGTGTTCTTTGCGGTTTATTTCTTTAACGAACCGCAAAGTACGCAAAGGACGCGAAGAAAGAAGATTAAGTTAAGGTATTTTTAATCAAGAGTGTATTTAGCTATTTGCTGTTTTAATTTTTCTAATGTTGTTTCGTCGTTGTGTTCTAGAGTATTTACTATATCGTGTATAAGAGGTACTTCTAGTTCTAAACTTTCTATTATGTCACGCTGGTTAAATACTTCTTTGGGTTTTCCTTCTAATATTAGTCTTCCTCTGTCCATTACAAATACCCAGTCTGCCCAACGGTATATTAAGTCGAGGTCATGTGATGCCATAAGTATTGTTGTACCGTAACTATGAATCTTTTTTAGCGTTGCCATGAGGTTACGCGAATGTAGTTTATCTAAATATGCTGTGGGTTCGTCGAGTAAAAGCAGTTGAGGTTGTAGCACCATTACATCCGCTATGGAAACTCGCTTTTTTTGACCTAAACTCATGTGATGGACGGGTGTTTGTGCTAGTTCTAGTAAATCAAATTCTTCTAATGCTTGAGAAACGCGCGTTTTAATTTCTACTTCTGGTAAACCTAAATTACATAAACCGTAAGAGATATCTTCTTCTACGGTTGAAGCAACTAGCTGTTGTTCCGGGTCTTGAAAGATTAAACCAACTTGTTGACGCAGTTGCATTAATGATTTACGATTATATTCTATTGGCTTTCCTTGCCAAATAATAGAACCTTTATTTGGTTTATATAAACCATTTGCCAGTAAGAACAAAGTTGTTTTACCACAGCCGTTTTGACCAATCAACGCGCACTTTTTACCTGTGGGTATTTTTAGTGTTAGTTCGTTCAATGCGCTCTTCCTGGTCCCTATATATGTATAGTAGACTTGTTCAAGTTGAAGTAAGTATTCATACATTTTATCCATATATTTTAAACATTTCGGATAAATATTTCTAAAATAATTAAGAATGTACAGCCAGAAATTGCTTCGATTAAATACCGTTTGGATGGTTTATGTCGTTCTGGATACCATACACAAAATTCTCCATTAAAACCGCGCGATTCTATACTTAATGAGATTTGACGATAGTTTTCAATAGTGCGTTGAAATAATTGTCCAATTAACAAGGCTAAACTTTTCATGCCAGAATTAAAAGTGCGGTATCCAAACCTTGCTTGTTGTGCTGTCCACAGTGTACTCGCTGTGTTTAATAAAACAAAAATAAAGCGGTACATCAATAATAACAGTTCCATCAAAAGCGGTGGAAAGCCCATTTTACGTAAAGCTTGTAATAATTCAACGAAAGGAACCGTTAGCATGATAAAATATAAACATGAAAGTGCAGCCAATGCGCGCGTTAATATCGTCAGTACTTGAATTATTCCTTTAGAGCTTATATATATATAGTATGAGCCAATTATAAAACCTGTTAAAGCATCACCTCGTATACTAGCTTCAGAAATAATATTTACTACGTTGATAGCTAAAGCAGGTACACTCGTTAACCAAAATAACAAAGCAACGTAAATTAGACGCAAAAAAGTTTTTACCGGAATACGCGCGTATCCAACTATCGAAATAGTCATCCAGAGTGCAATGATAATTTGTACAGTTGGATGAGAAAAATAAGTAATTATAAAAAGCGTGGTTGCAAATATTAATTTATGTTTAACTGGCAACCACCGCAAATTATTTGTGTATGCGAGTGTGTCTATCTGTATTCTCATCTCTTTGTTTACTTTCGCTGCGTCCTTTATATAGACCTATTACAAAACCAATAACACCTGCACCACCTGCTGCTTGTACTGAAAATAACAAACTTGCAACTTCTGAGCTAGGTAACTCAAATACAGGTTGAAACCAAGGTTTGTACTGTGGATGTAATTCGGTTATTGCTTCTTTAGCTTTATCGTCAGACCCCCCAAACTCCCCCTTAACAAATAATAACGGCGCCACTGCTAATGCAATGACTGCGAAGAATAATAACCAATTGTTTGTTTTGTTTGACATAATTTGTTTTAACTCCTTAAAAACCCACTTTCTTAAACTTCAGCTTTAATTAAATTCAACATTTCTAATTCTTGGCGCCCATAATTAGTCAACCAGTTCCATACCAACACAGTTAACAATCCTTCACTGATGGCTAACGGTACTTGTGTAATTGCAAAAATACCTGCAAACTTTATAAATGATGCCATGAAACCACCTGTTGCCGCAGGAAATGCTAAAGCTAATTGTACAGATGTCACTATATATGTAATTAAATCAGCTAGAGCAGAAGCTACAAATATCGCTAACCGTTGTTTACCAGTTGGCACAATTAAACGATATATCCAAAACGCAACGATTGGTCCAACTATTGCCATTGAAAACGCATTTGCTCCCAATGTCGTTAAACCACCATGTGCTAATAATAAGGCTTGAAATATTAATACTAATGTCCCTAATACTGACATTGTTAAAGGACCAAATAGTACGGCGCCTAATCCCGTACCTGTTGGATGCGAACAACTACCCGTAACTGAGGGTATTTTTAATGCTGATAATACAAAAGTGAAGGCGCCTGATAAAGCCAAAAGTAGCTTTAACTCAGGTTTTTCGGTGGTAATGCGTGTGATGCTACGTAAACCTAATACAAAAAACGGTAAAGCAACTACAAACCAAAATATTGCCCACTCTGGAGGTAAAAAACCTTCCATAATATGCATTGCGTGTGCTTTTGCCTCGGAACCAACAACCAAGTAAAAGCTCAAAAATGCCATTAAACTCAAATTGATTAGGCGCCACTTTCGTGGTGATATTAAAGTATTACTTAACATTCTTAACATTCGTTACACCTCTGCTGAATAAAGTAAATTACGGAGTTGCTAGTAATCCTCAAGAAGTACACCCAAAGAGTATATGATATACTGCTATTTCAAGTTATGCCACTAAAATTGATTATCATTACCAATTTTGGTGTGTGAAAAGACAAATAGTTGGTTTACCAAATAGGTAATTCTGACGATTTAAACAATTTGCTCAAGACTGCTACAGAAACTTGCTTCCGACTACCACAGCAAGCGTCACTCAAAAATATAGAATACTGCATTTTCACCTATACCTCGTAGATGAGCATTATAAACATTTATTACAAACATAAATCGGCGGGCATTCTGACTTTCAAGGTTAAAAAGTAACTTTTACTTGATTACAGCTGCGGGACAGTGCCGGATTTTCACCGAACTTTCCCCGTTTCCTCTAATGGCTGACCCCACTAGAACCGATTCAATCACAGTAACATAGATAGTTGTTAACAACACATATGAATCAGAAAAACAACATAAAACGCTACAAAAGGTATATGGTTGTAGAGACGTGTAAACTGGAGGTTTACACGTTATCCGAAGGATATCCGCTTATGGTAGGGATTAATCACGTCTCTACACCAAAAATAAAAATGTCAGAAACTGAGAAACATTTAGGTGCCTATTTTAGTCAAGAGCAAGTATTGTGTTAACTAAGAGCTTGACCATGACACGGGTTATCGAATACCCTAGGCACTCAGGCTAGTTTTTTAAGGAAGGCTATGAACAAGAAATTCATTCTCATTTTGCTTTCAAGTTCGACAGTGTTTACCTCATTAATGTCAACATTATCGGTCATTAATCCCGCACATGCTGCCGAACCACGTCTAGAGCAGAAATTAATCCATACACGAGAAAATAAAACATGTATCACTAATCCTCACGGTCATCATAATTTTATTTGTATTCGTGATTCAGAGAGAAGTCCAAGTGCCAAACCTGTAGTATCACAAACTGTTGTTAATGGTGCGACAAATACAAATGTTGCGATGTTAAATTTTACAGAAGAAGAAAGTGATGCTGCAATTAAGCTATTTGGCTGTGACTGCCCGTATTGTATTAATTCTTTACGTCAATTAACAGGTACAGGTAACTTGGTTTATTAATTTTGGTGCATATGTAATTAAGGTATTTTAAGTAGTGGTTGACTTACTTTAAATGTGGTGCCTTAACCGTCACTGGGACTTTCGGCTTCTACTATACCACCGTGTAACTTTGCCAAATATTTAATTATCGTTAGTAAAACACGTGGGTGCGTCACAGCTACAACAATTTCTTTGTATTGCGAAAATCTAACTGCTGTGACGCACCCTCTTTAAATCGGCGCCAATCTGGCGCTGTTTTGACGTAATATTTAGATTATCAAATTTTGCACTCGTTCCTTTACTTGGTCGCGGACAGTACGAAACTTGTGTATATCGTGTCCTTCTGGGTCATCAAGTTGCCAGTCTTCAAATATTTCTCTAGTTACCCAAGCTTCTGGTAAATTCACACCACATCCACATAGAGAAATTACTACATCGTAATCTTGAGGATTAAATTCATTTAATGCTTTTGATGTTTGATTACTAATATCAATTCCTATTTCTGCCATAACTTCAACAGAGATGGGGTCTACATGGCTAGCTTCCAAACCAGAACTTGATACTTCTATTTTACCTGCACCCAATGTACGCGCAAACCCTTCTGCCATTTGTGAGCGGCGAGAATTTTTCTTACAGACAAACATCACTTTTTTCATAAGCTTAGTAAGTAGAAACAAACACGATTAATTATTTAACGTCTTGAAACTGATTAGAAAGTATTCTATATACAATTACAGCTATTTGTGCCCCTAAAATCGGCGCCACCCAATAAATCCACTGGTGCTGCCATATACTTGCTACTAACGCAGGAGCAAAAGAACGCGCGGGGTTCATGCTAGCGCCTGTTATTGGCCCCATACATGCAGCTTCCACAAAAACTGTTAACCCAATAGCCAAACCCGCAAAACCCGAAGGCGCCCGTTTATCTAGTCCAGAACCAAAAATCACAAACATCAAAATAAACGTTAGAACCGTTTCCAGCACAAACGACTGTAACCAATTTCCATTTAATGGTAAAGTTGCTCCCAAATTTCCGACTTTCCCAAAACTTATTAGCAACAAACCAGAAGCCATTACTGCCCCTATTAACTGTGCGACTATATACGCTAACACCCGTCGCCTCGAAAAATAACCACTCGTCCAAAACGCTAACGTCACAGCAGGATTAAAATGGGCGCCGCTAATATGTCCTACTGAGTAAATTAACGCAGCAACAACTGCACCAAACACAAAACTTATACCGATATGCGTAATTGCCCCTTGACTTATATCATTTACTATGACGGCGCCTGTTCCAGCAAAAACTAAAACGAATGTGCCAATCGCCTCCGCAATTACAGTACTTCTGCTTTGAGATAATTCTTGTGCAATAGGCATCCTTGCCCGTTCTAAACATCGGGAATGGCTCCGACGACCATCCCAGAAGAGAATATTGTATCTAACCACAACCACCCCCACTACAAATCTATATCTCTATCATTTCAAAAAAAATTGATATGTCAAGGTGTTGAAGTATACAATCAGAAAAAGTCATCAAAAAAAGTTGATATATCAGCTTTCAGTGCAAGAAGAAGCGGTTACATGGCGACAGGAGCGAAAATGAGTAAGATATGATTCTAGATGGGCAAATTGAGGTGCATTGATACTATAATAAATCCAGCGTCCTTGCTGACGTGAGTTAACAAGACCAGCTTCTTTAAGGATTTTGAGATGGAATGATAGTTTTGACTGCGTGGCGCCGAGAACGGTACATAAATCGCATACGCACTGTTCTTTATGTTGCAAAAGTTCCAAAACGCGAATCCGTAACGGGTCTGAAAGTGCGTGAAAGCCAGCAGCGATATTTTCAGGGGTAGCGACAATAGGAGTTAACATTGGTTGCTTTAATAGCTAATGTTATTTTGTATACAAATAACTATTTTTTGGGATATGCATAATTATAAGCCGAAGAAAGTGTATATAGTTATAATATTATTACTAATGCCTTGAGTTGCAACATACTTAATTAGTTTAACACTACTTACTAATCTTGCTTCTTACAGTACGCCTTTTGCTTCACTATTGTTTGCGTCCATCACTATTTATACAAGTATTTGTAATTGAATTAATTTTATATCGTCTAAAACATTAATAGTTGACGAAAAATATATTTCTATAAGGCATTCATTGATCAAATGGCAGTGGAGTAAGAAAATTAATTTGAAGACAAAGAAATATTTGAAAGCCTTTAAATTTTTAACTCAGCCAGAAAAAGTGTGGTTAGAATGGGAAATCAACAGTTTTTTGCAAAAAAATAAGTTGTTGTAAAGTGGGCAGTGCCCACCTTACTATTGGCGCTACGCTCAGACGGGGCGTTTATTAGGCGCCAATACCGACTAGTTGTATATCAAAGACCAAATCTTCGCCAGCGAGAGGATGATTTGCGTCTAAAGTGATGGTAGAGTCAGAGATATCAGTGATGACAACGGGTATAACTTGACCTGTAGGTTGCTGAATTTGTAGCTGCTGACCAATTTCAGGTTCTAACTCAGGTGGCATTTGCTGACGGTCTACTTCAAGCACCATGTCAGGACGGTATGTACCATATGCTTGTTCTACAGGAATCTGAGTAGTTTTGGAGTCACCAGCGTTCATTCCTACAACTGCTTCCTCGAATCCAGGGATTAACTGTCCTGTGCCAATTGTAAACTCTAATGGGTCGCCTCCATTAGAAGAGTCAAATACTGTACCGTCTGTTAATTTACCTGTATAGTGAACTGTTACAGTGTCACCGACTTTTGCTTGTCCCATTGATTTTTCTCCTAGAGTTTTTTAATCACGTAAACCTTGAGGTACAGGCTCGCATACCATCTGACCAACTAAATAGAGGAATTGACATCCCTCTGAGGTTGGGTATTGCATAGCTTGCTTTTTGGTAATTTAGGTAATTTAACTGTGTGATTTAACTATTGCGGGAAGTTAATATTCCAAGGTCAAATTAACTCTCGAATCAGATTACATCATATACATCGCAAGTGGCGCCTGATCAATAAAAAATTAAGAAATATTTGATTAAATTTTTTATAATGTTTTTATAATGCAAAACCTAAATATCATTAATTTTGATGTTCACCGTAATCAGGACTTCAGTCCTTAACTCTGATAACGCGACACAGGTTTTTGATGCCTGTGCCACATGTACAACAGGTATTTTCGGCTAACTTAAGTATTAGTACTTAAAAACTCTATTCCCTCATCCAATTCTGCTGCTCGCAGCGCGCGCGAACATACCCAGTCAGTAGAAACCACAGCGGGCCATCCTTTGCGTACAGCTTCAGGACATATCGTATAAATCGTTAATTGACAGTCGATTAACTCTAAACCAGATTTTTCAACTTGTTTTGTTGCTTGTTTGAGAATCGAGGAATTTTCAAACTCGATTGTCATGTTACACTGGGCACACACCATGTGATGATGGTGATTCGGTGATGAGGTATTGAGTTCGTAGTGCTTGTGTACCTCTGCTAACTCCAATTCTCGTAAAATCCCCATCCGTGTCATCAACTTCAAAGTACGGTATATAGTTGACAGACTAATTCCTTCTTGACGCTGCTCTAATACAGTGAATAGCTCCTCTGCACTTAAATGTTTTCCTCTAGGAAGATTTTGAAACACCTGTAATATTACTTCCCGCTGCGGTGTTAATCGCCATCCTTTGGAATTTAGTTCGGCTTTGAGAGAATTGGCACTATACATAAATTACAACTCACGAGCTGGGTACATGGAATTATCATAATCGCAAACGGCACTGAGTTGCAATAAACCTGTGCTTATTGAGAATTTTAATTCTTTATAGAAGGCAGTAAGTTATCTCTGGCTAAAATTGTTAACTAGCATTCTTAACAATCTAAATATTGTTAAATACGATGGTTTCTCGATTATATTTTTTCGTGATACGCGCATTAGCTGCATATTACGACTCTTTATATCTCACATACTGTACAAATTAAATTTAACTTTTTACTACTTAGTTTTTTGAGTCTTCTCCTATTTTCATCGGCAGCTAAAGCAGACCAAACACAGGAATTAAATGAGTTAGCAAGTTCACTAGCATTAATTCACATAACATTAATTCACATAGCATTAATGGGCTTGGGTAATTTCTTGTGGGTAAATTCTTATGGTAATTTCTTGTGGGATGGGCATCCCTGCCCGTCCAGATTATATCCAGATTATTCCCTTTCTTCATAATCTTCACTAGACGTAGGGTCTAATTCCCAACGTTCATCATCACGTTCCTCTAAAATATCATTTGTGCGAAGAATCGCATTATCATCCATTTCTAAACCAACCGCTTTTTCTAAGTCTTCAGTAACGTTTTGGTCGGGAGTCGCGACAGTACCTCCAACAGCTTCATCCCCTACAGCATCCGCATCTTGCCAGTATGCGTCCACATCACCCCCTGTTAGTTCCGGACTTGTTTGAGTGTAATCTTCCATGTCCGCGCGCATTGTTCGACCGCCAACGTTATATCCAGGGAGGTCTTTAACACCCGTACCGTATGACTCTGTTATTTCCTGTGGTAAATCACTAACTTCTGCTTCTGTGTCAAGGTCTGATTCTACCTTCTCTGAACGCTTTTTTTGATTTGCCATGAGATTATGACTCTTATTTCATTCGTCAACTGCATCCTCACAATAACGCTTTTTTGTCAAGCTTTTATACTCCAATAGAAGTACTACTTTAGATAGAGATATAAATACACTGATATATATCTTAGGAGCGAAGATATACTGGTGATTTCTGCGTAGTCTGGTAATTGTCAATTCACGCTATAGCCACTTCACGCATAGTTATGAGTTATGAAAGCCGTAGCTCATAACTGTTTTTTTAGGTTTTAATTTATTAGCTTACGTGTCTACTTAATTTAATTATATTAAAATTTAGTAAAATTTGACATATTTTTAGTTTTTAGATTTAGTTTTTACATCTATATACAAGATTTTTAAATTCAATGAGAAAAATTTTTGCTCAGATAAATTGCATATCTCTCTTTAGAGCGAAGCCTTGAAGCAAACAGATGTATAGCATGAGAAGTATCAAAAATCGTCAACTAGCTCCTTGATAGTTATGGGCTACAAGTAAGAATAACTAATAAAATACCTGTTTATTCGTGCTTATAGCTCATAAATTTCTTATCAAAGCTGTTTCCAAAGAAGAACTAGCTGCGAAATGATGAAACTATTTTTCTAGGTATAACCTAATTTGTAGTCGTATTCGGAAAATAACAAGGATAGAAAGGAAGATTTATCATGAAGTACGATGAATTTATTAAGCATGTACAAAATACAGCTCAATTGAGTTCTCGTGAGGATGCTATAAAGGCAACTCGTGCGACGTTAGAAACAATTCGTGAACGTATTGTTGGAGATGAAGCAAAAGACCTA